>NZ_JAENDM010000428.1:0-501 GCF_019375075.1 Escherichia sp. XD33 | reverse complement strand
ACAGCGCGGAGAATCTCGCTCTCTCCAGGGGAAGCCGAAGTTTCCAAAAGGTCGTTGATCAAAGCTCGCCGCGTTGTTTCATCAAGCCTTACGGTCACCGTAACCAGCAAATCAATATCGCTGTATGGCTTCAGGCCGCCATCCACTGCGGAGCCGTACAAATGCACGGCCAGCAACGTTGATTCCAGATGGCGCTCAATGACGCTTAGCACCTCTGATAGTTGGTTCGAAATTTCGATGGTCACCGCTACCCTCATGATGTCTAACTTTGTTTTAGGGCGACTGCCCTGCTGCGTAACATCGTTGCTGCTCCATAACATCAAACATCGACCCACGGCGTAACGCGCTTGCTGCTTGGATGCCCGAGGCATAGACTGTACCCCAAAAAAACAGTCATAACAAGCCATGAAAACCGCCACTGCGCCGTTACCACCGCTGCGTTCGGTCAAGGTTCTGGACCAGTTGCGTGAGCGCATACGCTACTTGCATTACAGCTTACGA
>NZ_JAENDM010000427.1:0-501 GCF_019375075.1 Escherichia sp. XD33 | reverse complement strand
TAAGATTGAAAAGTTACCATTAGTTAAAGATGGACGTCTAGAAGGTCTTATTACTATTAAAGATATTGAAAAAGTTATCGAATTCCCTAATGCAGCAAAAGATGAACATGGTCGTCTACTTGTAGCCGCAGCAATCGGTATTTCAAAAGACACTGATATTCGTGCTCAAAAATTAGTCGAAGCAGGTGTGGATGTCTTAGTTATCGATACAGCACATGGTCACTCTAAAGGCGTTATCGATCAAGTGAAACATATTAAGAAGACTTACCCAGAAATCACATTAGTAGCTGGTAACGTAGCAACTGCAGAAGCAACAAAAGATTTATTTGAAGCGGGTGCAGATATTGTTAAAGTTGGTATTGGCCCAGGTTCAATTTGTACGACACGTGTTGTAGCAGGTGTTGGTGTACCACAAATTACAGCAATTTATGATTGTGCAACTGAAGCACGCAAACATGGTAAAGCTATCATTGCTGATGGTGGTATTAAATTCTCAGGAGA
>NZ_JAENDM010000426.1:0-501 GCF_019375075.1 Escherichia sp. XD33 | reverse complement strand
TAAACTCCATAAGTTCCGGCGCAGGTGATATGTGGCTGTCTGCATCGTGATTTACGGCAACACCATACCCTGCATACCGTAACCCCTTATCGGTCAGTGCACTGATGACCAGCTGGCTGTTATCGGCTGAGGGAACGGCAAACGCGGGATACAGCGTACCATTAAGCCGGACAACACCGCCCAGAGAGTCATCCACGCCCATGACCAGCAAAAGCTGAAGCTGGCGGGTTTCCCGGTCGACAGAACTCATTACCGGCATCAGCGTCGGTGGCAGACGTCCCTGCGTAAAATCCACCTTCCTTGCTGCCAGTGATGGCATGGCTGGCTGGCGGTCTTCTCCAAGACAGAAAGACTCCGGCCATGTCTTCGGCTGGCGGAGATTGCGGGTATGTTGCGGCCATGTCTGGCAAACCTGCGTCAGCAGTTGCTCAAAGGTTGCAGAGGAATAAACACGTTGCAGTGGCGGACGTTGGCCGATTTCGCTTCGGTCACAGATATAAC
>NZ_JAENDM010000425.1:0-502 GCF_019375075.1 Escherichia sp. XD33 | reverse complement strand
CCCCTATTTTAATATTGGATGAGCCACTGGCCAATTTAGATCCTGCGACAGGACATGAAACGCTGAGATTGTTAAATAATATTCATGAAGAAACAAAGTCAACGATGATTATTGTCGAACATCGATTAGAAGAATCATTAGATGATACGTTTGATAGAGTTCTTCTTTTTAAAGATGGAAAAATCATCGCTAATACAACGCCTAGTGATTTGCTAAAATCATCTAAGCTTAAAGAAGCAGGCATACGTGAACCATTATACTGTACAGCGCTTAAATATGCAGAAGTAGATGTTGAATCCATTGATAATTTAGCGAATTTACGTGAAGTTTGTATGAGTGAACATGTTAAATTTAAAGTGAAAAAATGGATAGAAAAAACATCTTCAAATAATGATAATAAGTACAAATCTGAACCGCTATTAGAATTAAATGAGGTGTGTGTTCAATATAGTGACTATAGTAATAGTGTACTTAATAATGTTCAATTAAATGTTTATAGAAG
>NZ_JAENDM010000424.1:0-503 GCF_019375075.1 Escherichia sp. XD33 | reverse complement strand
GAATGACTGAAAGACAATTCCGTAACACATTTGACATCGCTGGTAAAAAATTCGGTGTACACGGTGAAAACTTCATGATTTTATTAGCAAGTCGTTTAGACGCTGTTGTTTATTCATTAGGTTTAGCTCGTACTCGTCGTCAAGCACGTCAATTAGTTAACCACGGTCATATCTTAGTAGATGGTAAACGTGTTGATATTCCATCTTATTCTGTTAAACCTGGTCAAACAATTTCAGTTCGTGAAAAATCTCAAAAATTAAACATCATCGTTGAATCAGTTGAAATCAACAATTTCGTACCTGAGTACTTAAACTTTGATGCTGACAGCTTAACTGGTACTTTCGTACGTTTACAAGAACGTAGCGAATTACCTGCTGAAATTAACGAACAATTAATCGTTGAGTACTACTCAAGATAATACGTTCAATACAAACACCCACAATTGTGGGTGTTTTTTTTATTAATTTAAAAATGATAGATTCAAAATTATATGGAGCTACCC
>NZ_JAENDM010000423.1:0-503 GCF_019375075.1 Escherichia sp. XD33 | reverse complement strand
TCAGCTAATTTGTTATCTGCAGCAATTTTGTCAGCAGTAGTGCCGTTTGCTTTTGCAATGTCATTTACTGTATCACCAGGTTTAACGACATGTACTCCGTTGCCGTCTTCTTTACCAGGTTTTTTGTTGTCTTCTTTACCAGGTTTGTTGCCATCTTCTTTACCAGGCTTGTTGCCGTCTTCTTTGCCAGGTTTGTTGTTGTCTTCTTTACCAGGCTTGTTGCCGTCTTCTTTGCCAGGTTTGTTGTTGTCTTCTTTACCAGGCTTGTTATTGTCTTCCTCTTTTGGTGCTTGAGCATCGTTTAGCTTTTTAGCTTCTGCTAAAATTTCTTTGCTCACTGAAGGATCGTCTTTAAGGCTTTGGATGAAGCCGTTACGTTGTTCTTCAGTTAAGTTAGGTAAATGTAAAATTTCATAGAAAGCATTTTGTTGTTCTTTGTTGAATTTGTTGTCAGCTTTTGGTGCTTGAGCATCATTTAGCTTTTTAGCTTCTGCTAAAAGGTT
>NZ_JAENDM010000422.1:0-503 GCF_019375075.1 Escherichia sp. XD33 | reverse complement strand
ACGCAAAGATCCATCTGGTGTTGGTTTCTACTTTTCAATTGGACATTCATCTGTCGTATTTTTAATGGCTGTTTTTTTAGGGGTATCTGTAAAATGGGCTAAAGATGAATTACCACATTTCCAAGATATTGGTGGAACAATTGGTACACTAGTTTCAGGTTTCTTTTTAGTGCTTATCGGTGTGTTGAATCTAATTATTTTAATCTCTTTAATTAACTTGTTCGCTAAATTACGTCGTGAACACATTGAAGAAGCTGAAGTCGATGTATTACTTGAATCTAGAGGATTTGTTTCTCGATTTGTAGGACCTTATTTCAAGTTAATCACGCGTAGTTGGCACGTATTGCCACTTGGCTTTTTATTTGGACTTGGTTTTGATACAGCTAGTGAAATTACGTTACTTGCTCTTTCTTCAGGCGCATCACAACAAGCCATTTCATTTATCGGAATCTTATCTTTACCAATTTTATTCGCATCAGGTATGAGTTTGTTGGATACTTTAG
>NZ_JAENDM010000421.1:0-504 GCF_019375075.1 Escherichia sp. XD33 | reverse complement strand
TAAATAGATATCTAAATGCAATTTGTCTCTATTGATAGTTTTATTATCAGCATACATTTTTAATACCTCATAACCATACTCACCATTTAAATTATAAAAATCATATTCTACATTTTTTTCATCATCATTATGATATTTAACATACCCTTTAACAATGTCGCCACCTTTTTCGTACAACTTATACTTCTCATTCAAATAATTTCTTAATTGAACATCTAATTCTTGAATGGTAACAATTTTCTTTTTCGTTTTTACTGCAGTTAGTTCTATTTCTGTTTGATGTCCGTCAATCCATAAATTAGAAGGTATATTCTTATAATCATCTTATTTATTATTGTCACTTAAAGTAACACCACCATAACTACATTGCGTTTTATTGGTTGCTCCCCCATGACATTCATAGCTATAGCTTCCAGTATATATATCGATATTTTTATTTATAAATTCATTTGAAAGTGCCTCATTTTCGAATTCAACTTTAAAATCCTTTTTCCAAGCATCATT
>NZ_JAENDM010000420.1:0-505 GCF_019375075.1 Escherichia sp. XD33 | reverse complement strand
CGATTTAGCGAACGTAGTTAGTGCGCAGACGCTCAGATGAGCATTATTCGGTACGGCAGTTGGCTTACTGTTAACAGGCGTTACAGGTGCATTTTTACCTGATGCAGTACCTGTCAAATTCGATGTACTAACATTACTCGTATTTGCAATTGTGTTAATGATTGTCTCTGTATTAGGAAGTTTATTCTCCATTTTAACAATTAGAAAAATAGATCCGTTAAAGGCGATTGGGTAGGAGGTGTAGCAAATGTTGAAATTTGAAAATGTAACAAAGTCATTTAAAGATGGGAATCGTAACATTGAAGCGGTTAAAGATACGAATTTTGAGATAAATAAAGGTGATATTATAGCATTGGTTGGACCTTCTGGCTCTGGTAAAAGTACATTTCTAACTATGGCAGGTGCTTTACAAACGCCGACATCTGGGCACATTTTAATCAATAACCAAGATATTACGACAATGAAGCAAAAAGCATTGGCAAAAGTTAGAATGTCTGAGATAGGT
>NZ_JAENDM010000419.1:0-505 GCF_019375075.1 Escherichia sp. XD33 | reverse complement strand
TTTCAACGATTTTATCAACCAGCTATAAAAGCGTTGCATACATTAGGTGCAACAGATGTGATACAAAGCGGTAGAAATGATTTAACCTTGAATGGTAAAAAAGTGTCAGGCGCCGCAATGACATTAATGAACAATCGTATTTATGGCGGTTATTCGCTATTACTTGATGTTAATTATGAAGCAATGGATAAAGTGTTAAAGCCTAATCGCAAAAAGATTGCATCGAAAGGGATTAAATCTGTGCGTGCACGTGTTGGTCATCTTAGAGAAGCACTGGATGAAAAGTATCGGGATATAACCATTGAAGAATTTAAAAATTTAATGGTGACGCAGATTTTGGGAATCGATGACATTAAAGAGGCGAAACGATACGAATTATCTGATGCAGATTGGGAATCGATTGAAGAATTGGCGAGTAAAAAGTATAAAAATTGGGATTGGAATTATGGGAAGTCACCTAAATATGAATATAATCGAAGTGAAAGATTATCATCAGGTACTGTAG
>NZ_JAENDM010000418.1:0-506 GCF_019375075.1 Escherichia sp. XD33 | reverse complement strand
GTCTTTGGTCACATGAATGTGCATCTGAAGCTACAAAATGAGCCAAATTACATTCTATAAATTGTAATGATAACTTTTGAATGCTTTTTCCAAATCCACCAACTAAAGAACTCGATGTTAATTGACTCAATGCACCATTTGCAACAAGTTCATATAATATTTCTGGATTTTTGGCGATACTTCTATTTCTTTCAGGATGTGCAATGATTGGTATGTAGCCTCTCGATTGTATTTCAAAAAACAATTGTTTTGTATAATGTGGTACTTCGCCCGTTGGAAATTCAATTAGTAAATATTTCGAACGATTAATACCTTGAATACTACCATTATCTAAGCCTTGTAGAATCGAATCTGTAATTCTAATTTCTTGCCCGGGAAATAATTTAATATCCAATGCTTGAACTTCTGGATTCGTTCTTAACTCCGCCAATTTCACAAGCACTTGTTGAAATGTATTATCATATCTCGGATGCAAATGATGAGGTGTCGCTACAATACTTGTTACA
>NZ_JAENDM010000417.1:0-507 GCF_019375075.1 Escherichia sp. XD33 | reverse complement strand
GGCTGCACAGGGTTTTATTGATTCCATTTTTACACTGATGAATGTTCCGTTGCGCTGCCCGGATTACACCAGTGTCAGCAAGCGCGCAAAGTCGGTTAATGTCAGTTTCAAAACGTTCAGCCGGGGTGAAATCGCGCATCTGGTGATTGATTCTACCGGGCTGAAGGTCTTTGGTGAAGGCGAATGGAAAGTCAAAAAACACGGCAAAGAACGCCGTCGTATATGGCGAAAGTTGCATCTGGCAGTTGACAGCAACACACATGAAATCATCTGTGCAGACCTGTCGCTGAACAATGTGACGGACTCAGAAGCCTTCCCGGGTCTTATCCGGCAGACTCACAGAAAAATCAGGGCAGCATCGGCAGACGGCGCTTACGACACCCGGCTCTGTCACGATGAACTGCGGCGTAAGAAAATCAGCGCGCTTATCCCTCCCCGAAAAGGTGCGGGTTACTGGCCCGGTGAATATGCAGACCGTAACCGTGCAGTGGCTAATCAGCGAATGAC
>NZ_JAENDM010000416.1:0-507 GCF_019375075.1 Escherichia sp. XD33 | reverse complement strand
GTCATTCGCTGATTAGCCACTGCACGGTTACGGTCTGCATATTCACCGGGCCAGTAACCCGCACCTTTTCGGGGAGGGATAAGCGCGCTGATTTTCTTACGCCGCAGTTCATCGTGACATAGCCGGGTATCGTAAGCGCCATCGGCGGCGGCTGACCTGATTTTCCGGTGGGTTTGCCGGATTAACCCGGGGAAGGCCTCTGAGTCCGTAACGTTGTTCAGCGACAGGTCAGCGCAGATGATTTCATGTGTTTTACTGTCAACGGCGAGATGCAGCTTACGCCATATACGACGGCGTTCTTTGCCGTGTTTTTTGACTTTCCATTCGCCTTCACCAAAGACCTTCAGCCCGGTGGAATCAATCACCAGATGCGCGATTTCACCCCGGGTGAACGTTTTGAAACTGACATTAACCGACTTTGCGCGCTTGCTGACACTGGTGTAATCCGGGCAGCGCAACGGAACATTCATCAGTGTAAAAATGGAATCAATAAAACCCTGTGCAGCC
>NZ_JAENDM010000415.1:0-508 GCF_019375075.1 Escherichia sp. XD33 | reverse complement strand
AAATCAAATGGAGTATAAGAAATAAATATAGTGGCATAATTGCACATAATATTTAAGAATAAGAATAATATATTAAATATTTATTAACAAATTATAGATAAAATATGAATAATTAATTAATGGTATTTACATATTCATAACCAAAGGATAAAATAATTGTGAAATTATTCACAAATGAAAGAGGAGTGTTGCAAATGTTAGTTGCAGTAGTCAAAGAATTAAAACAAGGTGAAGGACGTGTAGCTTGCACACCCGAAAATGTGCGTAAGTTAACGGATGCAGGACATAAAGTAATTGTTGAAAAAAATGCTGGCATTGGTTCAGGATTTTCTAACGATATGTATGAAAAAGAAGGCGCTAAGATCGTAACTCACGAACAAGCATGGGAAGCTGATCTTGTTATCAAAGTAAAAGAACCTCATGAAAGCGAATATCAATATTTCAAAAAGAATCAAATTATCTGGGGATTTTTACATCTAGCATCTTCAAAAGAAATAGTAGAAAAAAT
>NZ_JAENDM010000414.1:0-509 GCF_019375075.1 Escherichia sp. XD33 | reverse complement strand
TCTTTTTCCCATGCTTCTATATGCGCACGTGTTACGATGAAATCATTGTTGTTCGCTACTTCTGTTGAAAAGTCTAATACAATTAACGGCAATACCAATTCTTTTAAATCAATGTCTTCTAAATAACGTTTGTTCTCGACAAAGTGGATTGGTGCATCAATGTGAGTACCATATTGCGTTACAATATTCCAACGTTGCACATAGAAACCATGATCTTTAACCGTGAATAAAGTTGAAACTTCACCTTTTTCAAACTCACTAAAACGTGGTATTTCTGGATCAAATGTATGCGTTAAATCAACCCAAGTTGCTTGTTTTAAAGTATTTAATTGTTGCCATAAAGGATAGTGTGTCATAAAATCACCCGTTTTTAGTTTATTATATGATAAATGCTGCGATTATTCTTGGCGTTTAGCTTTAACAGCATTCACAAGTACAGTCAATGCATCTTTAACTTCTTCTTCTTTTCGCGTTTTCAAACCACAGTCAGGGTTTACCCAGAATAATGA
>NZ_JAENDM010000413.1:0-511 GCF_019375075.1 Escherichia sp. XD33 | reverse complement strand
GCGTTGTTTTAAATAGAGGCACTGTACTTTTCTTAATCATGCCATTTTGAGTCGCAAAAACATAAAATGCATCTGTATTAAAGTCCTTTTCATTAAAGACATTAATAACCACTTCATCTTCTTCGATAGGAACTATTTGTGATACATGTTGCCCCAATTCTTTCCAACGAATATCTGCTAATTTATGAACCGGTATAAATAGATAACGACCTTTATTTGTAAATACTAGTACGGTATCTTGCGTATTTACTTCTTGATGTTTAAGTAAACTGTCACCATCTTTTCAACCAATATCTTCAACACCGCTAGCATTAAAGCTACGAATAGAAGTACGTTTAATATATCCATGACGTGTCATACTTAAAATAACTTCTTCACTAGGCACCATAACTTCTTTGTCAATTTTAATTTCTTCAATTTCTGCTTCAACTAAAGACAGTCGTTCAGATTTGAATTTCTTTTTAATTTCATTCAATTCTTCTTTTATGACATTCAATAATGCATCATGGTT
>NZ_JAENDM010000412.1:0-512 GCF_019375075.1 Escherichia sp. XD33 | reverse complement strand
AAAATGTTTACAAAAATACCTTTAACATTTTCATCACCTAAAATGATTTTAAATGCTTCAGTTACTTTTTCTCTAGTAGCGCTTCCGCCTGCATCTAAGAAATTGGCTGGGTTTCCACCGAAATGATTAATCGTATCCATTGTTGCCATGGCTAAACCTGCACCATTCACCATACATCCGATGTCACCATCTAATGCAATGTATGATAAATCATGTTTAGACGCTTCAATCTCTTTTGGATCTTCTTCTTCTAAATCACGTAATTCTACAACATCTTTATGTCTGAATAATGCATTATCATCAAAATTAATTTTAGCATCTAATGCCAATACATCACCATCAGCTGTTGTAACTAATGGGTTGATTTCTACGATTGAACAATCTTTTTCAATGAATACATTATAATGTGCTAATAAGAATTTAGCAGCTTTGTTAACAGATTCTTTAGGAATATTAATATTAAACGCAATTCGTCTTGCTTGGAATGGTGAAAGTCCGATTACTGGATCGAT
>NZ_JAENDM010000411.1:0-512 GCF_019375075.1 Escherichia sp. XD33 | reverse complement strand
GGTAGTACAGCCGGCGATGCTGCTACAATTATCTTGCCGCCGCTCGCAGCGATGCTTTTTATTAAAATTGGCTATCACCCTATCGCTGGACTAACGATGGCATATGCTTCCGCTGTAGGTGGCTTTGCCGCAAATATAGTTGTTGGTATGCAAGATGCTTTGGTCTATTCATTTACAGAACCAGCAACACGTATCGTTTCAGAATCTATTAAAACAAACGTTGCTATGAACTGGTACTTTATCGCAGCGAGTGTCGTTGTATTACTTCCTACGATATTGCTAGTTACAACTAAACTGATTATTCCTAGGTTAGGTCAATATGATGATCGTTTAATGCATGATGATCATGAAGAAACGTCTTCACATATTACTGACAAAGAAGCACATGCTTTAAAATGGGCAAATATCAGTTTCATAGTCACAATTATTTTATTAATTATTACAGCTATTCCTGAACATAGCTTTTTAAGAAATGCTAAAACAGGCAGCTTACTAGACGATGCGCCATTAAT
>NZ_JAENDM010000410.1:0-512 GCF_019375075.1 Escherichia sp. XD33 | reverse complement strand
CGAAATTTGCAATTCTGTGATGATCAATTACATGCTTAATTGTAGCAGAGGCAATCGTATCAGAACTTTGTTGGAATTCGTTATGATCAACTAAGATAACATCTTGACCATCTAAATCATCCGTTAATAATTCCGGAGCAGGTACATTAAATGTATCTAACGCGAATTGAGTTTCTGCACTCACATCACCTAAACGGTATGCTTTGGCTCCTGAATTACCTCTAAGTTGTTCAAATTCTGCCATAATAATCGCAGATGAAATTGCATCAGTGTCTGGATTCTTATGTCCGAAAATATATGTTTTAGCCATTGTCAAATATCTCCCTTGTATATTGTATTCTTTATAATTATTTTAGCACGATTTAAACGTGTTGTTCTACCTCTGCACCTAATGAGTTTTTGAAATGTGCAAGTGCCCATTCATGCCCTTTTTGATTAAATGAAGCCACTCCCTCAGCAGGTACTGAAATTTTATAACCTAAGTTGTATGCAGAAATTGCTGTATGTAACAC
>NZ_JAENDM010000409.1:0-513 GCF_019375075.1 Escherichia sp. XD33 | reverse complement strand
TTGCATTGTTTGGTATGGGTGCCGAAAATATTATCATGGCATTTATATTGACGCGTTGGGCATGGTTCTGTCGTGTTATACGTACAAGTGTTATGCAGTACACTGCTTCTGACCATGTAAGATTTGCTAAAACAATCGGTATGAATGATATGAAAATTATTCACAAACATATTATGCCGTTAACATTAGCAGATATTGCTATCATTTCTAGTAGTTCGATGTGTTCAATGATCTTGCAAATATCTGGCTTTTCATTTTTAGGATTAGGTGTCAAAGCGCCTACTGCAGAGTGGGGTATGATGCTTAACGAAGCTAGAAAAGTGATGTTTACACATCCTGAAATGATGTTTGCGCCAGGTATTGCCATAGTGATTATAGTGATGGCATTTAACTTCTTATCCGATGCTTTACAAATTGCTATTGATCCCCGCATCTCTTCTAAAGATAAACTTCGTTCTGTGAAAAAAGGAGTGGTGCAATCATGACATTGTTAACAGTTAAGCATTTGACGAT
>NZ_JAENDM010000408.1:0-513 GCF_019375075.1 Escherichia sp. XD33 | reverse complement strand
TCAGGGTGCAGTAGTTGTTTTTACCGGTCATGTTCGCGAATGGACTAAAGGCGTCAAAACGGAATATTTAGAATATGAAGCGTATATTCCAATGGCTGAAAAGAAATTGGCACAAATTGGAGATGAAATAAATGAAAAATGGCCTGGAACGATAACAAGTATTGTTCATAGAATAGGGCCATTACAAATTTCAGATATCGCTGTATTAATTGCAGTTTCTTCACCGCATCGTAAAGATGCCTATCGAGCAAATGAATATGCAATTGAGCGTATAAAAGAAATTGTTCCGATTTGGAAAAAAGAAATTTGGGAAGATGGTTCAAAATGGCAAGGGCATCAAAAAGGGAATTATGAAGAAGCGAAGAGGGAGGAATAAGAGAGATGAAGGTACTTTACTTCGCAGAAATTAAAGATATATTACAAAAAGCACAGGAAGATATTGTGCTTGAACAAGCATTGACTGTACAACAATTTGAAGATTTATTGTTTGAACGTTATCCGCAAATCAATAAT
>NZ_JAENDM010000407.1:0-514 GCF_019375075.1 Escherichia sp. XD33 | reverse complement strand
TCCATGACGAAAGATGAACTGATTGCCCGTCTCCGGTCGCTGGGTGAGCAACTGAACCGTGATGTCAGCCTGACGGGGACGAAAGAAGAACTGGCGCTCCGTGTGGCAGAGCTGGAAGAGGAGCTTGATGACACGGATGACGCAGCCGGTCAGGACACGTCTGTCAGCCCGGAAAATGCGCTGACCGGACATGAAAATGAGGTGGTATCAGCACAGACGGATACCGTGACTGATACGGCTGCTCTGGTCACGGTTGTGGCACTGGTGACGCTGCATACCGATGCACTTCACGCCACGCGGGATGAACCTGTGGCATTTGTGCTGCCGGGAACGGCGTTTCGTGTCTCTGCCGGTGTGGCAGCCGAAATGACAGAGCGCGGCCTGGCCAGAATGCAATAACGGGAGGCGCTGTGGCTGATTTCGATAACCTGTTCGATGCTGCCATTGCCCGCGCCGATGAAACGATACGCGGGTACATGGGAACGTCAGCCACCATGACATCCGGTGAGCAGTC
>NZ_JAENDM010000406.1:0-514 GCF_019375075.1 Escherichia sp. XD33 | reverse complement strand
AACAAGCAACCATAACTATGAGTGATAACAAGACGATACCGTAGTTACCTAAGTAGTATTGCGTAATTTGCGCTAAGGCAATACCACCATTTTCACTAAGTTTGAAATGACCAATACTTAATGTACCCATGATTGCTAGTAGGGTATAAATGATCCCCATCATAATGATACTGATAGTACCAGACTTAATTGTTTCTTTAGCGATATCAGTTGGATTTTCGATACCTAACTTTTTAATCGTTGCAACAATGATGATACCAAATGCCAATGACGCTAGCGCATCTAAGGTATTGTATCCATCTAAAAAGCCGTTAAATAAGGCGTTTGATTGATATTGTTTACTAATAGGTGCATCAGATATGCCACCTAATGGATGGATAAAAGCAAATAATAAAATAATTGCTAATAATACTAAGAATACCGGATTTAAAAATTTACCGATATATTCTAAAATTCTTGATGGCTTTCTCGCAAAAAACCATGCAATCACAAAGAAGACGAAGCTAAAAATAAA
>NZ_JAENDM010000405.1:0-514 GCF_019375075.1 Escherichia sp. XD33 | reverse complement strand
TATCAAAAATATCAAAAAAGACTATGATATTGATATTATTACCGGACATTCGCTGGGCGGTAGAGATGCGATGATTTTAGGTATGAGTAATGATATTAAACATATCGTTGTGTATAATCCAGCTCCATTAGCGATCAAAGATGTGAGCGGCCTTTATGCCGATCAAGAAGAACTTAAAAAATTGATTGAAAAGTACGATGGTCACATTGTAAGATTTGTGTCTGATGAAGACGAATTAGATGCAGGTGTCCGCAATCATTTATATGAAACTGCTGGAGAAAAAATAGTACTTAAAAATGGAGAAGGCCATGCAATGAGTGGTATTTTAATGAGCAGAACACAGGCTATAATCTTAGCTGAATTAAACAAAGTTAAAGGCTACCAAGACGAAAATAATAAAGCATTAAAATCCGTTCGTAAACAAACGAGGCATAGATTACATAAAGTAGAGACGTTAAGAGCGAATTGGATTCAAACAACGGGTGGATCACTCTCTTCCTCCCAACAACAATTA
>NZ_JAENDM010000404.1:0-514 GCF_019375075.1 Escherichia sp. XD33 | reverse complement strand
AGAGCTTGTATTGGATACACGAAAGAACTAAATTTGGCATCAAACCAGGTGTTAAACGTATGGAATGGATGCTAGCACAATTTAATAATCCTCAAAATAACATTAAGGGTATTCATGTAGGTGGCACAAATGGTAAAGGCTCTACAGTTGCTTACCTTAGAACAGCTTTAGTTGAAAATGGTTATGAAGTAGGTACATTTACGTCGCCGTTTATTGAAACATTTAATGAACGAATTAGTCTAAATGGTGTGCCAATATCAAATGACGCTATTGTAGAATTAGTATCACGTATTAAACCAGTTAGTGAAATGATGGAACGTGAAACAGATTTAGGTGTTGCAACTGAATTCGAAATAATCACAGCGATGATGTTTTTATATTTTGGTGAAATACATCCTGTTGATTTTGTCATTGTTGAGGCTGGATTGGGTATAAAGAACGATTCGACAAATGTCTTTACACCGATTTTATCAATCTTAACTAGTATCGGTCTAGACCATACAGATATTTTAGG
>NZ_JAENDM010000403.1:0-515 GCF_019375075.1 Escherichia sp. XD33 | reverse complement strand
CAAAAACACGTATTGTTGTTAATGGTGTAATTTCACTTGGTTTCATAACTAGTGAACAACCCGTAGCAAGCGCTGGCGCAATTTTCCATGATGCTTGTAATAACGGATAATTCCAAGGTGTAATTTGTGTAACTACACCTACTGGTTCTTTAACAATTTTGCTTTCTGTATCTGGAATTGGTGAATCAATCATTTCGCCACCATCTTTATCTGCTAATCCAGCAAAATACATAAACACATTATGAATATCATCCATATCTGCATATGATTCTTCTAACGTTTTTCCAGTATCTAATGTTTCTAATCGTGCTAACGCTTCGCGATGTTCTTTGATCTTGTCCGCGATGGCACGTACTTTTTTACCTCTTGTTTCAGCAGTTTCTTGCGACCATTCACCAGACTCAAACGCACGTCTTGCAGCTAAGATTGCACGTTCTGCATCCTCTTTTGTCCCTTCAGAAACCGTAAATATCACTTCTTGATTGTAAGGATTGATAATATCTCTTGTATTTTTA
>NZ_JAENDM010000402.1:0-517 GCF_019375075.1 Escherichia sp. XD33 | reverse complement strand
ATCTTTACCGTCATGCGCTGCTGCCACATTATCTTTACCATCGCCAACTTTGATTGTTTGCTTCGTCACTTTAATTAAATCATTAACATTGTTTGAAGCAACTGCTGCTGGTTGTGCAACTGCAAAGCGCATTTTTGCGTTTACACGTTTTGGTGCAACACTTGTTGGAGCTGTAGCAACTGGTTTAGTTGAACGATCTGTATTGCTATCATTTCTAACTAATTCTTTTAATTTCTCAAGATTATTTTTAAGTTCTTCTTTTGACACATTTACTGGTTCTTTTGGATTAGTTGCATCTGTAACTTGATTGTCTACTTCTGAAGGCGTTGGTTGCGGTTGTGAATTTTCAATATTTGTAGATTCTTGAGGTGTAGTTGGTTTTGTTTGAGTTTCACTTGTAGATGGTTTTGTAGTTACATCGTTATTTGTATTATTTGGTGCTTTCTTCTCTTCTAAAATAACAGATGTATCTTCTGTCGCAGTTTTATCAGTTGAAGGTTTAACATTTTCTTTTTCA
>NZ_JAENDM010000401.1:0-517 GCF_019375075.1 Escherichia sp. XD33 | reverse complement strand
GCGATGGTAAAAGATTTGGTTAACCGCTATCAATAATAAATTATATCTGCCGCCAGGAATTTCTGGCGGCAATAATACAAAATTCTTTGCATAAGAAATTTTTCTTGACAAAGACAGTGCAAGAAAGGACATGGAATCCGGAGTTAAAAACTGTTTGTTTTAGAATATTTAATTATTTAACTGCTGAATCTTCCTTGCGAGAAATATATCCATTATTACATTTCATGCCATTTTTAATATAGATTGCTCCTGGGAAAATTCCCGTATTATTACCGCAGGGGTGATAATTAGTATTGACATATCCTGTGACAAAAGGAGCTATTAAAGGTGCTATTACGATAGCTATTAGTAAAAATATAAGAGTTAGCTGTATTGTTATGTCTGTGGCGAAATTGACTACCTTCGTTTTTTTGATTAAGAATGATTTTATTAGCGTAAGTAAAATTACATGAATATTTAAAAAGGAAAACGACATGAAACCGAAGCACAGAATCAACATTCTCCAATCATAAAACAT
>NZ_JAENDM010000400.1:0-518 GCF_019375075.1 Escherichia sp. XD33 | reverse complement strand
GATTATTACAACTTGTTAATCCGAAAATTATTAGTCAATCAAATGAAACGATAACAGACTTAGAAGGTTCAATTACATTGCCAAATGTTTACGGCGAAGTGACAAGAAGTAAAATGATCGTTGTCGAAAGTTATGACGTCAATGGGAACAAAGTTGAACTAACTGCACATGAAGATGTAGCAAGAATGATTTTGCATATTATAGATCAAATGAACGGTATCCCTTTTACAGAACGTGCGGACCGTATTTTAACAGATAAAGAAGTGGAGGCATATTTTATAAATGACTAAAATAATATTTATGGGTACACCAGACTTTTCAACAACTGTTTTAGAAATGCTTATTGCAGAACATGATGTCATTGCAGTCGTAACGCAACCAGATCGACCTGTTGGACGCAAACGTGTTATGACACCACCACCAGTTAAAAAAGTTGCAATGAAACATGATTTACCTGTATATCAGCCTGAAAAATTAAGTGGATCAGAAGAATTAGAACAATTGCTTCAATTAGATGT
>NZ_JAENDM010000399.1:0-518 GCF_019375075.1 Escherichia sp. XD33 | reverse complement strand
AACGTTGTGTAACCTACTGACCGGTTCCTTAAGTCCACTTTTAACACCTTTAGGTAAATCGATTTGAGTTTGGTCACCAGTAACTACCATTTTTGAGCCAAATCCTAGTCTTGTTAAAAACATTTTCATTTGCGCATGTGTCGTATTCTGCGCCTCATCAAGAATTACAAATGCATCTTCTAATGTTCGTCCGCGCATATATGCAAGTGGCGCTATTTCGATAATGCCTCTTTCAATAAATCGCTCTGTTTGTTCACGCCCAAGAACAGTATATAGACCATCATATAAAGGTCTTAAATATGGATCCACCTTTTCTTTCAAATCTCCTGGTAAAAATCCAAGTGACTCTCCTGCTTCAACAGCAGGTCTTGTTAATACAATACGTTTAACAGCACCTTTACGGAGTTGCTTTGCTGCATAAACTACAGCTAAGAATGTCTTACCTGTACCAGCAGGACCTATACCAAATACTAAATCATTATTTTTCATGGCATTAACATATATACGTTGCCCCATCG
>NZ_JAENDM010000398.1:0-518 GCF_019375075.1 Escherichia sp. XD33 | reverse complement strand
ACATAATTTGCTCAGGTAATACCCCTAGTTGATCAATCATATCTTCAAAAATTTTAGGATGTGGTTTACGAAAACCAACTGTTTCTGATGTTGATAAATAATTAATAACATGCATCAAACCAAGTGAGTGTAATCGAAATTGTTTAATCTTAGATTTACCATTTGCGATTACACCAATTTGAAAGCCTTTTTGCGATAGCTTTTCTAGTGTATATAAAGTATCGTAATAAGGAAATACATAACGATAAAAATGCATTTCAAAATCATTAAATAAGTCTTTCCAAGTTAGCCTATCTACATGGAAACGTTTAATGATTTCTTTATATAAATCAGGTTTATCATTATCTTCATCGTCATCTAGCTCAATAAATGCTTTTTTAAAATCTGCTAGTTGAACATGAATTAAGTAGTCATGAAATCGTTCATATTGCTCTTCGATAAATTTCTCTCGAGATTTAACTCTGTCCAACAACGTACCTTCTAAATCAAATACAACTGCTTTAATTTGATTCAAATCC
>NZ_JAENDM010000397.1:0-522 GCF_019375075.1 Escherichia sp. XD33 | reverse complement strand
ATATCCATGATTTGTCTTAGAAATTCTTTCTAAAGCATAATTATCGTTGATATGCTTATCTGCATAACGATCAGCAATAACTTGGCACTCTTGTTCGTTAAAAGAATTTGATTTATTTGCATTCACACGATGCTTAAAATGATTTTGCTTTTTCACATTTTCATTCACTTCAGATGCTTTAGCAGTATGAATATTGAGAATATCCATTTTCTTTTTATAAGTATCTTCAGTTGATACATTTATCGCGTTAAGCGTATTAATCGTTTTATGTACCTTAGCAAGCGCATCTTCATTTGTTGCTAATATTAATAAACCAATTAAACAAACGGTTAATATTACAGCAACAAAGCCTAAAAATAAATTTTTTACTGTCATCCCCTTACCCACATTTCCTTACTCATTTTTTATCATCTTAACACATTAACGTTAATGAATTAGGTATGTGGATTGCAATTTAAAAAGAATGTAATATTTGTAACATGTTTATTACTCAAAATCATTTTTTGTTACATATAACATTTA
>NZ_JAENDM010000396.1:0-522 GCF_019375075.1 Escherichia sp. XD33 | reverse complement strand
CAAAAATTGAAGCAAATGCCAATCGATATACATTTGTATGGAAAAAGAGTATTCAAAACCATGAATCAAAGATGAATGAGGATTCTAAAGCCCTCTACCATGAATTGGTAACCAATAAAATCATACCGGAAATTAAAGAAGATCATGATAATGAATTAACAAAAGAAGAAATAGATTTGATTGGTAGTCACTTAGATAAAGAAATCGAAGATTTAAACCAACATATCAACAATGAAAAATGTACTAAAACAAGAAAACAAATACGTCTCAAAAGAACTAAAATCAAAAAATACAAAAAGCAAATCAATGATTATTTTGAGCGAAAGTATCGATACGAATTTCTCAAGACTCTAAAAAGTTTTTTATTCATAGTATCGACGTGTCAGAAAAAGAAAAAGATAGTTTGTTAAGAAGTATTAAGCATTATGAAGACTTAATATTGGAGGTGTCGCGATGATACAAACAATAACACATATTATGATTATTAGTTCACTCATTATTTTTGGAATTGCATTAATCATC
>NZ_JAENDM010000395.1:0-523 GCF_019375075.1 Escherichia sp. XD33 | reverse complement strand
TTCAGTGCTGGTCCGTTCATTGCTGAAAAGTGAACGTCCTTCCGGACTGACTCAGGCAATCATTGAAGTGGGGCGCATCAACAAAACGCTGTATCTGCTTAATTATATTGATGATGAAGATTACCGCCGGCGCATTCTGACCCAGCTTAATCGGGGAGAAAGTCGCCATGCCGTTGCCAGAGCCATCTGTCACGGTCAAAAAGGTGAGATAAGAAAACGATATACCGACGGTCAGGAAGATCAACTGGGCGCACTGGGGCTGGTCACTAACGCCGTCGTGTTATGGAACACTATTTATATGCAGGCAGCCCTGGATCATCTCCGGGCGCAGGGTGAAACACTGAATGATGAAGATATCGCACGCCTCTCCCCGCTTTGCCACGGACATATCAATATGCTCGGCCATTATTCCTTCACGCTGGCAGAACTGGTGACCAAAGGACATCTGAGACCATTAAAAGAGGCGTCAGAGGCAGAAAACGTTGCTTAACGTGAGTTTTCGTTCCACTGAGCGTCAGACCCC
>NZ_JAENDM010000394.1:0-523 GCF_019375075.1 Escherichia sp. XD33 | reverse complement strand
GGCTCGTACGGTTCTGCGTGCCGTCCGTGACACGGTGGTCTCTGTTGCCCGCGCTGTATGGAACTGGATTTTCTTCTGAACAGTCTGCCAGGGGAAATGCCTGATTACATTGCGTTAACAAACTGAAAACATGACACAAACACCTCATACCCACCTCTTTCTCTTGCGTGACTGCCTTGCTGTTAATAGAATAAAACGATCGATAAAACAGGTATCGATCGTTGTCATCGATCGTTTATAGTGGTTAATGGTCTGCGAAAAGGCAGCTGAATCTCTTCATCATGCAGAACGGAATTGCACACAACGGACTGATACTTCTCTGGCGGATGAGAGAGGGGAAGCATTTATGTCCGGGAAAAACCACTTTATCTGACCATGCTGTTTTGTACCTGCCGGTATCCACATTTGTGGGTACCGGCTTTTTTATTCACCCTCTGTAAGGAAAAGCTGATGAAACGACATCTGAACACCAGCTACAGGCTGGTATGGAATCACATTACGGGCACCCTGGTGGTGGCTTCCG
>NZ_JAENDM010000393.1:0-523 GCF_019375075.1 Escherichia sp. XD33 | reverse complement strand
TGTAAAAACGTTAATTGCTATGGGTTCAATTTTAGCGTTTTTATTAGTTGGTATCGTTGGTTTAGCATATGTTTATGGAATTATGCCACAAACGGAAACGACAGTTTTATCACAATTAGCTATGCAAATATTTGGTGATAATGCTGCCTTCTATTTTGTACAGGCAACGACTGTGATGATTTTGGTATTAGCAGCCAACACTGGATTTACAGCTTTTCCAATGTTAGCGGCTTCAATGTCTAAAGATAAATATATGCCTAGAATGTTTACTGTTAGAGGTGATCGCTTAGGCTACTCTAACTCAATTATTATTTTAGGTGTATTAGCCATTATTTTAATTATTGTATTTGATGGTATGACTGAAGATTTAATTCCATTGTATGCGGTTGGTGTATTTATTCCATTTACACTAGCACAATTCGGTATGGTTATTAAATGGATTCATGAACGTCCTAAGAATTGGTTAAGTAAGTTGTCTGTGAACTTACTTGGTGGTATCGTGACATTTATTGTTTTTATGATT
>NZ_JAENDM010000392.1:0-524 GCF_019375075.1 Escherichia sp. XD33 | reverse complement strand
GGCTCGTACGGTTCTGCGTGCCGTCCGTGACACGGTGGTCTCTGTTGCCCGCGCTGTATGGAACTGGATTTTCTTCTGAACAGTCTGCCAGGGGAAATGCCTGATTACATTGCGTTAACCAACTGAAAACATGACACAAACACCTCATCCCCCTCCTGTTTCTCTTGCGTGACTGCCTTGCTGTTAATAGAACAAAACGATCAATAAGACAGGTGTCGATCGTTGCCATCGATCGTTTGTAGTGGTTAATGGTCTGCGAAAAGGCAGCTGAATCTCTTCATCATGCATAACGGAATTGCACACAACGGACTGATACTTCTCTGGCGGATGAGAGAGGGAAAGCATTTATGTCCGGGAAAAACCACTTTATCTGACCATGCTGTTTTGTACCTGCCGGTATCCACTTTTGTGGGTACCGGCTTTTTTATTCACCCTCTGTAAGGAAAAGCTGATGAAACGACATCTGAACACCAGCTACAGGCTGGTATGGAATCACATTACGGGCACCCTGGTGGTGGCTTCCG
>NZ_JAENDM010000391.1:0-524 GCF_019375075.1 Escherichia sp. XD33 | reverse complement strand
AAAGTCATGATACAAATATGTCGGTGTTGTGATTTTTGGTACGAATACACTCGTCAAATTATTGAATGCATTTTCATCATGATCCAATTCATATAATGGGCATGTCACAACGTTATCCGCACCATCGCTTCGTGCACCAGTGACAATTTGAACAGGGTAATCATCAGGATATCGTTCCATTAAAGTGATTTTCAAATTAGCAGCAACCATTGCACTATAAACTTGCGTAATCAATGTATGCGTTCTAACATTAAGTGTTACTTCTTGTAATGATGTCGCATCTAACAGTGTGAAGCCATCATTTGGATCTACATTAACTGCTTCAAAAACATCATCAATAAAGCTTTTCCCACCTAAAACTTTCACATCTATATCAGTATTGTCTTTTGCTAAAGCCAGTAATTTCACTGTAGTTGTCTCAGCAACTCTAGGATGACCCGGAACCGCATAGACAATATCTTTTTCATTAGCAGCTTCAACCAATTGCGCCACAATATCATTATAGACATCTTCAAATTGGTCAT
>NZ_JAENDM010000390.1:0-524 GCF_019375075.1 Escherichia sp. XD33 | reverse complement strand
GCAAGTACTTTTGTTGGTTATGATACTGCGACAACTCAAACAACACTAACACACTTGATATATAATGGTGAAGAAGTTTCACAAGTTGAAGCGGGTGAAACAGTATACTTCATGTTAACGGAAACACCATTTTATGCAGTCAGTGGTGGACAAGTTGCGGATACAGGTATTGTTTATAATGACAATTTTGAAATTGCTGTTAGTGAAGTAACCAAAGCACCAAATGGTCAAAACTTGCATAAAGGAGTAGTACAATTTGGCCAAGTAAATGTTGGCGCTACAGTGTCTGCTGAAGTGAACCAAAATGATCGACGTGACATTCAAAAGAACCATAGTGCAACACATTTATTACATGCAGCGTTGAAATCAGTACTGGGTGATCATGTTAACCAAGCTGGTTCACTAGTAGAAGCAGATCGTTTACGTTTTGATTTCTCTCATTTTGGTCCAATGACTAATGAGGAAATTGATCAAGTTGAACGCTTAGTAAATGAAGAAATTTGGAAAGGTATTGACGTTAACAT
>NZ_JAENDM010000389.1:0-528 GCF_019375075.1 Escherichia sp. XD33 | reverse complement strand
GCTAATGCTTCAGCATCTTCTAATGTTTTCATAAATGCACCGCTACCAGTTTTTACATCTAATACAATTGCATCTGCACCAGCAGCAATCTTTTTACTCATAATTGAAGAGGCAATTAATGGTATTGAATTGACAGTACCAGTAACATCCCTTAAGGCATATAATTTTTTATCTGCAGGAGTTAAATTTCCTGATTGTCCTACAACTGCCACTTTATTTTCATTAACCAATTTCACAAATGTTGCTTCATCTATTTCAACATGAAAACCATCAATTGCTTCTAATTTATCAATCGTACCACCTGTATGACCTAATCCACGCCCACTCATTTTTGCAACAGGAACATCTACAGCTGCTACTAATGGTGCTAAAACCAATGTAGTTGTATCTCCTACACCACCTGTTGAGTGCTTATCTACTTTGACACCTTTAATATCACTCAAATCTATCATATCACCAGAATTAACCATAGCCATCGTTAATGCTGCACGCTCATCATCATTCATATCTTGGAAATAAATCGCCATT
>NZ_JAENDM010000388.1:0-528 GCF_019375075.1 Escherichia sp. XD33 | reverse complement strand
TGCAGACCCAGTATTGCAAATTGCTGCACATGAAGACATTATCCCATTAGAAGAGTTATATGATATTTGTGAAAAGGTTCGTGAGTTGACAAAAGACCCTAAATATTTAATTGGTCGTATTATCGCACGTCCATATGTTGGTGAACCAGGAAACTTTACACGTACATCTAATCGACATGACTATGCGTTAAAACCTTTTGGTAAAACTGTCTTAGATCATTTGAAAGACGGTGGTTATGATGTCATTGCCATCGGTAAAATTAATGACATTTATGATGGTGAAGGTGTAACAGAAGCGGTTCGTACGAAGAGTAACATGGACGGTATGGATCAATTGATGAAAATTGTTAAGAAAGATTTCACAGGTATTAGCTTCTTAAACTTAGTAGACTTTGATGCATTATACGGTCATCGTCGTGATAAACCGGGTTATGCACAAGCAATTAAAGATTTCGATGATCGCTTGCCAGAACTGTTTAGCAACTTAAAAGAAGACGATTTAGTAATTATTACAGCAGACCATGGTAA
>NZ_JAENDM010000387.1:0-529 GCF_019375075.1 Escherichia sp. XD33 | reverse complement strand
TAGACCATCGTTCATACGAGCGACAGGGGCTTGAGAAAACGCCTGGTATTCACCTCGGAAAGTCTGCCTGTGCGATGGAAACACGCGGTATCGAAACAGAACGCGGCGAACAGAATCGTCTGATTAACAGGCTTAACCTGGAAATACAGATTTCCCGCACTGAACTCAGGAACAGCGGGCTGACAGAGCCTGCCCGCCGTGTGGCTGACCTTCTGAATATCGGGCTTCCTGACAACGCAACTTCGTACACACTACGTGACATTATCGAAGCGTTGCCGAAGGACAGTAACTCGGCATGGAAACTCACCAGTAATGCCATGTCGATGATGGCAGATATGCAGGCGACGCGCAGACGCTGGGAAGAGCTGAACACCGAACGAAAGGAAGCGATGAGCCATGCTGCCAGCCTGAAAAAATCATCGCCGTTTTCGTCCGGTTTTTCCCGTATTCCCCTTATGCAATGGGCGGCACCGGAATACCGTAGTGAGCAGGGAAAAATCCAGTCTCTGAGCCAGCAAATGGAAAAATT
>NZ_JAENDM010000386.1:0-530 GCF_019375075.1 Escherichia sp. XD33 | reverse complement strand
TAACATTTAATTTCATCAAAGATAAAAGTTATGATAAGGATACTTTAGTACTTAAAGCTACTGGGAATATTAACTCAGGCTTTGTGAAACCTAATCCTAATGACTATGACTTTTCAAAATTATATTGGGGAGCTAAATACAATGTATCTATAAGCTCACAATCTAATGATTCAGTAAACGTCGTTGATTATGCACCAAAAAATCAAAATGAAGAGTTTCAAGTTCAAAACACTTTAGGCTATACATTTGGTGGTGACATTAGTATCTCTAATGGTTTATCTGGTGGACTTAATGGAAATACAGCTTTTTCTGAAACAATTAATTATAAACAAGAAAGTTACAGAACAACATTAAGTCGCAACACAAATTATAAAAATGTTGGCTGGGGAGTTGAAGCACATAAAATTATGAATAATGGTTGGGGACCTTATGGACGAGATAGCTTCCACCCAACATACGGTAATGAACTCTTCTTAGCTGGCAGACAAAGCAGTGCATACGCTGGCCAAAACTTCATAGCGCAACACCAA
>NZ_JAENDM010000385.1:0-530 GCF_019375075.1 Escherichia sp. XD33 | reverse complement strand
AATTAAAGAAGCAATTTTAACAATCGGTGAAAAATTAAGTGTTCGTCGTTTTGCTCTCAGAACTAAAACTGATAACGATGCTTTCGGCGCTTACTTACACATGGGTGGACGCATTGGTGTATTAACAGTTGTTGAAGGTTCAACTGACGAAGAAGCAGCAAGAGACGTTGCTATGCATATCGCTGCAATCAACCCTAAATATGTTTCTTCTGAACAAGTTAGCGAAGAAGAAATCAACCACGAAAGAGAAGTTTTAAAACAACAAGCATTAAATGAAGGTAAACCAGAAAACATCGTTGAAAAAATGGTGGAAGGACGTTTACGTAAATACTTACAAGAAATTTGTGCTGTAGATCAAGACTTCGTTAAAAACCCTGATGTAACAGTTGAAGCTTTCTTAAAAACAAAAGGTGGAAAACTTGTTGACTTCGTACGCTATGAAGTAGGCGAAGGTATGGAAAAACGCGAAGAAAACTTTGCGGATGAAGTTAAAGGACAAATGAAATAATCTGTCATAAAGTAAAACAAGG
>NZ_JAENDM010000384.1:0-530 GCF_019375075.1 Escherichia sp. XD33 | reverse complement strand
ATCATGCATTTTGAAACAGTTATAGGACTTGAAGTTCACGTAGAGTTAAAAACGGACTCAAAAATGTTTTCTCCATCACCAGCGCATTTTGGAGCAGAACCTAACTCAAATACAAATGTTATCGACTTAGCATATCCAGGTGTCTTACCAGTTGTTAATAAGCGTGCAGTAGACTGGGCAATGCGTGCTGCAATGGCACTAAATATGGAAATCGCAACAGAATCTAAGTTTGACCGTAAGAACTATTTCTATCCAGATAATCCAAAGGCGTATCAAATTTCTCAATTTGATCAACCAATTGGTGAAAATGGATATATCGATATCGAAGTCGACGGTGAAACAAAACGAATCGGTATTACTCGTCTTCACATGGAAGAAGATGCTGGTAAGTCAACACATAAAGGTGAGTATTCATTAGTTGACTTGAACCGTCAAGGTACACCGCTAATTGAAATCGTATCTGAACCAGATATTCGTTCACCTAAAGAAGCATATGCATATTTAGAAAAATTACGTTCAATTATTCAATA
>NZ_JAENDM010000383.1:0-531 GCF_019375075.1 Escherichia sp. XD33 | reverse complement strand
TCCTATAAACGAAGCAAATATCACGACAGCAATCGTGGAAGTTGCACGTTGTCCAGTGAAATCTAAGAATGGATTTTTAGGCAATAATTCCAAAATTTGTTGTGGTAACGTATGTGCTGTTAAATCCTTTGCTTGTTTAGCAATTTCGCTTCCACGTGCTTGTTCAGCGTTGCCAAGATTAATTGTTGATGCGTCTAAACCAAACACCAAGGCATACACAACTCCTACAATCGCAGCAATCGTGACAGTGCCGATTAAAAAGATAAAAATGAGACTACCAATTTTAGCAAACTTTTCTCCGATTTGAATTTTAGTGAATGCAGCGACAATAGAAATGAAAATTAAAGGCATAACAATCATTTGCAACAATGCAACGTAACCTTGTCCGACAATGTTGAACCAGTCACTTGTTGATGTAATGACATTAGAATGTGTGCCATAGGCAAGATGTAGTAACACGCCAAATACAATGCCGATACCTAAAGCTGTAAACACACGTTTCGCAAAAGATATATGTTTACGAGCCATCAT
>NZ_JAENDM010000382.1:0-534 GCF_019375075.1 Escherichia sp. XD33 | reverse complement strand
AATAAATCTAATAATGTAGGTGCTAAGTCACCTAAGCGACCAGTTTCTCTAAGTGTAACGCCTTCTTTTGTTACAATCACTGGTACTGGGTTCGTTGTATGCGTAGTCATTGGTTGATCATCATCCGTCAATACTTGATCAGAGTTACCATGGTCAGCAGTAATAATTGCATAACCGTCCATGTCTAAAATCTTATCAACCACTTCGCCTAAACATTCATCAACCGCTTCAATTGCTTTGATTGTCGGCTCAAGCATACCACTATGTCCAACCATATCAGGGTTAGCAAAGTTTAAAATAATTAAGTCCAAGTCACCTTTATTTAACTCTTCTAATAATGCATCTTTAACTTCATAAGCACTCATTTCTGGTTTCAAGTCATACGTTGCAACTTTAGGTGAATCAATCAAACGACGACGTTCACCTTTAAATTCCTCATTACGTCCACCACTCATAAAGTAAGTAACGTGAGGATATTTTTCAGTTGCTGCAATACGTAATTGAGTTAGATAGTTATTTTGTGCAATTTCACCA
>NZ_JAENDM010000381.1:0-535 GCF_019375075.1 Escherichia sp. XD33 | reverse complement strand
AAGATAGAGAAAGCGGTATTAAAGGAGGTGAAGCTAAAGAAGCCGTATAAGAAATTGCTCAAGGTGCCTGGGATAGGCGAAATCCTGGCAATGACGATAATGCTGGAGACTGGGAACATAGAGCGATTTAGTGATGTGGGGATGTATTCATCTTATTGCAGATGCGTATCGGCAAAAAAATTATCGAATGGTAAGAGCAAAGGGAAAGGAAACCGTAAGAACGGGAATAAATACCTTGCGTGGGCGTATGTGGAGGCAGCGCATTTTCACGTAAGATTTTGCGAAAAGGGAAGGAAATGGCATCAGAGGAAGGCGTCAAAGAGCCATGTAGTTCTGGCAACGAAAGCCTTGAGCAATAAGCTGGCCAGGGCATGTTATTACATAATAAAGGAGCAAGTAAACTACGACGAGAAAAAAATGTTTGGGTAGCAAGCAGATTAGGTGGTGCAAGGAACCGGTTGCGGGTTAGGTAACCAATCCATGAAACCTGATTGGAAGTTGTTCCACCTTTTATTATGAGTTGTGCCGGTAAAGG
>NZ_JAENDM010000380.1:0-537 GCF_019375075.1 Escherichia sp. XD33 | reverse complement strand
CAGGTCTCCAAGGTTAGCAGCCTTTGGTCGTATAGAAACACGGTGAGTAAGGGAAGTCGGCAAATTCGGTCCGTACTCACGATATAAGGACTGGCTCCGAAGGAGGTTACTGGTACAGCTTTTTTTTTTTTAGTGTATTTTGTCTTCGGGCAAACGTATGTTAAAAAAAAGTTGCTGTTTTCCACAATATTTCCTTTGAGAACTGGCACGGACTCGGGGAATCCGACTGTTTAATTAAAACATAGCAAGGTGCAATGTTCTTAGTACCTTTGGGTACGCTTTTTTTCTTAGTCCGAAATGGATTTGAACACCTTGTGTATTCTGCCCAGTGCTCTGCAAGTTATTCTGAGTGGCTTCAGTATTTTAAGCGCGGGTCAACGGCGGGAGTAACTATGACTCTCTTAAGGTAGCCAAATGCCTCGTCATTTAATTGGTGACGCGCATGAATGGATCAACGAGATTCCCACTGTCCCTACTCACTCTCTAGCGAAATTACAGCCAAGCTAACAGTCTTGGGAATACTTGTGTGTAATAGTG
>NZ_JAENDM010000379.1:0-540 GCF_019375075.1 Escherichia sp. XD33 | reverse complement strand
AATTATAAGCAACCACGTCATATATAGTTTCTACTTATAAATAAATTGATTATTTATATTAGACGCTTATGTCATGAGAGCGTAACCTTAAATGTAATTACTAATAAGGGGTGAGGATAGAATGAATTATTCGCCGAAGCAAGGTGTAAGGAGTCATGGCTTACCACACGATCCATTTAAAAGTAGTACAGTACCACGTCCAATAGGGTGGATCTCTACTGTATCGAAAGATGGGAAAGATAATTTAGCACCTTATAGTCAGTATCAAAACTTAACTTGGGATCCACCTATGGTTATGTTCGCAGCAAATCAATCTGTTCTTGGTGATCATGAGCGTAAAGATACAGTAAAAAATGCAGAAGAGACAGGATGGTTTGTATGGAACATGGCCACGTATGATTTAAGAGAAGCTGTTAATTTATCGTCGAAGGCACTACCACCTGAAGAGGATGAATTTGAATATGCAGGTGTGACGAAAGAAGCATGTATAGAAGCACCAGGTTATCGAGTCAAAGAATCGCCAGTACATTTTGAATGTGA
>NZ_JAENDM010000378.1:0-542 GCF_019375075.1 Escherichia sp. XD33 | reverse complement strand
TCGTTGTCACTATGGATGAAGGTGTACGTGAAAATGTATCAGTTGAAAAATTAAGTCGCTTAAGACCAGCTTTCAAAAAAGACGGTACAGTTACAGCAGGTAATGCATCAGGAATCAATGATGGTGCTGCGATGATGTTAGTCATGTCAGAAGACAAAGCTAAAGAATTAAATATCGAACCATTGGCAGTGCTTGATGGCTTTGGAAGTCATGGTGTAGATCCTTCTATTATGGGTATTGCACCAGTTGGCGCTGTTGAAAAGGCTTTGAAACGTAGTAAAAAAGAATTAAGCGATATTGATGTATTTGAATTAAATGAAGCATTTGCAGCACAATCATTAGCTGTAGATCGCGAATTAAAATTACCTCCTGAAAAGGTGAATGTTAAAGGTGGCGCTATTGCATTAGGACACCCTATTGGTGCATCTGGTGCTAGAGTTTTAGTGACATTATTGCATCAACTGAATGATGAAGTCGAAACTGGTTTAACATCATTGTGTATTGGTGGCGGTCAAGCTATCGCTGCAGTTGTATCAAAGTAT
>NZ_JAENDM010000377.1:0-543 GCF_019375075.1 Escherichia sp. XD33 | reverse complement strand
TTCGATTTTGACATTTTTTACACCTCTAAAACTTCAATTTGATTGAATAAATCATCATAATTATTTAAATTGACATAACCTGTTTGTGCTTCTTGTGCATTCAGCATGCCTAAAGTATTGGCTTTTTTTAGTAAATCGTGGTCGTTTTCATGATTAAGAATTGCTGAAGTAATTCCTGCAACTGTAGAATCACCTGAACCAACCGGATTTAATACACTTATTGTCGGAATATTCACTCTATAGAATGTATGATTGTGCTTAGCGAATGCACCTTGTGCACCTAAAGACACAATAATCCACTCAATCCCTTCGAATAAGGGTTGTGACACTGCCTGTTTCAAACTTTCTAAACTTTCATCAAGTGGCTGGTTAAGCAACTGATATAGTTCAGAAATGTTTGGTTTAATGACTGTTGGCTTATAAGGGTTTTCTAATACTGTTTGCAAAGTTGCACCCGAGCAGTCTAATATCACAGGCACACCTTTGTTTTGGCATCGTTCAATGATTTGTGCATAATAATCTTGATTTAATCCTTTTGGTAAG
>NZ_JAENDM010000376.1:0-544 GCF_019375075.1 Escherichia sp. XD33 | reverse complement strand
TAATAAAACGTACTGCGCGGTATCTCCGCAGCCCTGAGAAGCTCATCAAGAGGATAAAACTGCCTTAGCTCGTTGAGTACTTTCACTTTTTCGTGGGATGAGCTAAGGCTTTCAGCTTTTTTAGATACATAAGCCGCGTTTCAAGAAATCGAACTTGCCTTTCAAGCTCCTCAATGCGTCGGTCTTTTGACAGCTCCAATGCTGATGCCGCTTTTTCTGGATCAACTGATATTGCAATGTTTCTTTTGGTGCCAATCTTGAGCGCGCGTAAACCAGCTTCTCCGCGCTCTTCATAGACCTTCAGCCACCTGGCTACAGAACCACTACCAGCAAGCATAAAGTGAGCAGCAGCCTGATTAAGGGACATGTGCTGCTCGATCACAGCTTTCACGACCTTAATACGCAACTCTGGATCAGCACTAACGCCTTTAGGTTTGGGAATTAAACCTTTTTCTCCATGTTTTTCATAGAGGGCAACCCATGTCCTGACCTGGGTTCGGGGGACACCAAAACGTGCCGAGATGATCCTGTAACCATCATCAGT
>NZ_JAENDM010000375.1:0-544 GCF_019375075.1 Escherichia sp. XD33 | reverse complement strand
ACAAAGAAGTAATTAAATCTAATATGGTCAAACAATTATATTCACCAGTACAATTCATTAACTCAACAGAATGGCTAATAGACCAAGGTGTTGATCATTTTATTGAAATTGGTCCTGGAAAAGTTTTGTCTGGCTTAATTAAAAAAATAAATAGAGATGTTAAGTTAACATCAATTCAAACTTTAGAAGATGTGAAAGGATGGAATGAAAATGACTAAGAGTGCTTTAGTAACAGGTGCATCAAGAGGAATTGGACGTAGCATTGCGTTACAATTAGCAGAAGAAGGATATAATGTAGCAGTAAACTATGCAGGCAGCAAAGAGAAAGCTGAAGCAGTAGTCGAAGAAATCAAAGCTAAAGGTGTTGACAGTTTTGCGATCCAAGCAAATGTTGCCGATGCTGATGAAGTTAAAGCAATGATTAAAGAAGTAGTTAGCCAATTTGGTTCTTTAGATGTTTTAGTAAATAATGCAGGTATTACTCGCGATAATTTATTAATGCGTATGAAAGAACAAGAGTGGGACGATGTTATTGACACAAACT
>NZ_JAENDM010000374.1:0-546 GCF_019375075.1 Escherichia sp. XD33 | reverse complement strand
AATAAATGGTTAGCGAAAAACAGTAAATAAACTAATATTAGTAATGTGATAAAGTCAGCTATAGAAACATTCACACCGGCAATAACCGAAGATTGCTGAATAAAAACCGCTAAACCGATAAGTAACAATGTTAGTAATTTACTATTGTGTTGATTTTCCATTATAAACGTCTTCCACTTCTTTAATCATTTTCTCCTCAGTAAAACATTCTAAATAACGTTTTCTAGATTGATTACTCATTTTGATGTAATCACTGTCTATTAAATATTTTTCCAGGACTTTGGCAATAGTTTCGGGTTGGTTGTTCATCATACATATACCATTATCAGCTACTAATTCTGAAATACCGCCAACATGACTGGCTATAACAGGCAAACCTGTAGCCATAGCTTCTATAATGCTAATTGGCAAACCTTCATGCTTACTTATTAAAATAAACGTATCGTATTGTGATAATAAATGACTCGCATTAATGACATTGCCCAAAAATGTGACATCATTTTCTAACCCAGCTTGTACAACTTGTTGCTGACAATCATTTAATGT
>NZ_JAENDM010000373.1:0-547 GCF_019375075.1 Escherichia sp. XD33 | reverse complement strand
ATAGAAAAGCATAACGCAGAAATTACAGAAAATGTGCAAAACGAAGCAGCTGAAAGTGAACAAAATGTCGAAGAGAAAACTATTGAAAACGTAAATCCAAAGAAACAGACTGAAAAGGTTTCAACTTTAAGTAAAAGACCATTTAATGTTGTCATGACGCCATCTGATAAAAAGCGTATGATGGATCGTAAAAAGCATTCAAAAGTCAATGTGCCTGAATTAAAGCCTGTACAAAGTAAACAAGCTGTGAGTGAAAGCAAGCCTGCGAGTCAAGCCGCACCATCATCAAGATCTGATTCACAAGAGTCAAACACAAATGCATATAAAACAAATAATATGACATCAAACAATGTTGAGAACAATCAACTTATTGGTCATGCAGAAACAGAAAATGATTATCAAAATGCACAACAATATTCAGAGCAGAAACCTTCTGCTGATTCAACTCAAACGGAAACATTTGAAGAAAGCCAAGATGATAATCAATTGGAAAATGAGCAAGTTGATCAATCAACTCCGTCTTCAGTTTCAGAAGTAAGCGACACAA
>NZ_JAENDM010000372.1:0-547 GCF_019375075.1 Escherichia sp. XD33 | reverse complement strand
GTACACTACTCAAGATGAACATGGTCGAGCGATAGATGTAACAATAAATGAATCTGTTGATTCAAATGACAGTGCAACAGTAACAGTGACACCACAATTACAAGCAACTACTGAAGGCGCTGTATTTATTAAAGGTGGCGACGGTTTTGATTTCGGACACGTAGAAAGATTTATTCAAAACCCACCACATGGAGCAACGGTTGCATGGCATGATAGTCCAGATACATGGAAGAATACAGTCGGCAACACTCATAAAACTGCGGTTGTAACATTACCTAGTGGTCAAGGTACGCGTAATGTTGAAGTTCCAGTCAAAGTTTATCCAGTTGCTAATGCTAAGGCGCCATCACGTGATGTGAAAGGTCAAAATTTGACTAATGGAACAGATGCGATGAACTACATTACATTTGATCCAAATACAAACACAAATGGTATCACTGCAGCATGGGCAAATAGACAACAACCAAATAACCAACAAGCAGGCGTGCAACATTTAAATGTCGATGTAACTTATCCAGGCATTTCAGCTGCAAAACGTGTACCTGTT
>NZ_JAENDM010000371.1:0-552 GCF_019375075.1 Escherichia sp. XD33 | reverse complement strand
AGCAATAGACTGCTCAACTTCTTGCGGAGCCATCATCATTAAATCAGCCAATTCATCAATTACTATGACAATTTTTGGCATTCTTTCATCATATGGTGCTTTTTTGTTAAATGCTGTTATATTACGTACATGATAATGTGCAAATAACTTATAACGTCTTTCCATTTCTTCTACAGCCCATTTTAAACTCTGTGTAGCTGCTTTGACATCTGTAATTACCGGTGCAACTAAATGTGGCAAACCATTATAAGGAGCTAATTCAACCATTTTTGGATCAATAAGTAATAATCTTAATTCCTCAGGGTGATTTTTATATAGTAAAGACATCAAAATACTATTGATACAAACTGATTTCCCTGATCCAGTTGCACCTGCAATTAGTGCGTGTGGCGTTTTAGCAATATCCATAAGTAATGGTTCATTATTAATTCTATACCCCATCGCAACTGTTAATTTAGATTCAGCATTTTTAAAACTTGGAGATTCAATAATAGAACGTAAGTTGACCGTCGTTGGATTTTGGTTCGGAACTTCAATACCAACACGACTAGT
>NZ_JAENDM010000370.1:0-552 GCF_019375075.1 Escherichia sp. XD33 | reverse complement strand
GAGTGTGACATATATCGGGTGATAAGCTAGCTAGAGTTGCTAGAATGATAACCGTAACCGACGAAAAAATATCCGTTTGAAAATATTGTGTTGTTAGCGCTCCAACGAGCATGCCGCATGAAGCATGTGTTTTACCTGTCATATTTGTTCTCCTTTAATACTCACATTTTACCATATCCCTAACAAAAACACGAACATATCTTCGGGTTAAACTTCATTAGTATGACACAATTTAAAAAAGTATCACATAAACTCTTGAAAACGATTACAAAATCGTTTATGATGTATTTACAAAATATTTAAAGGATGTGTTTGAATAATGGCAATGACAGTAAAAAAGGATAATAATGAAGTGCGTATTCAATGGAGAGTTGCTGATATCAAAATTCCTACAAGTGAAATTAAAAATATAACACAAGACCAAGATATTCATGCAGTTCCTAAATTAGACAGCAAAGATGTATCTAGAATCGGCTCAACATTTGGTAAAACGAATCGCGTTATTATCGATACTGAAGACCACGAATACATTATTTATACTCAAAATGATCA
>NZ_JAENDM010000369.1:0-553 GCF_019375075.1 Escherichia sp. XD33 | reverse complement strand
GCTCAGGTATCAATACTTTGCGCATGATCACACCTAAATCGCCATCATCATTTTCATGTTCGCTGTATATTTCATAACCTCTTTTTTCATAAATTTTAAGTAACCACGGATGTAATCTTGCAGATGTACCTAAAGTAACTGCCGCTGACTTCAACGTATCTCGCAAAAATGCTTCTTCAACATAAGTAAGTAATTGGCTACCATAGCCTTTCCCTTCATACTCAGGATTTGTCGCAAACCACCAGACAAAAGGATAGCCCGAAATGCTTTTCACACTTCCCCAAGGATATCTAATCGTAATCGTAGATATAATTTCATCATCAATTGTCATGACAAATGTAGTATTTTTATCTATATTTTCTTTAACAGCATCTAAATTAGCATTTGTTGTTTTTGAATTCTTATTACTAGTTTGATTATTCTTTTGAGTTAACTTACTTGAACTACTTTGTTTCTTTGCACCTTGTGATGATTTCTTATTATGTTGCTTTTTCTAACCTGAAGTTTTATTTGTAGATGCTTTTGATGCATTTCGTTTATTTGAAGGTGTTGT
>NZ_JAENDM010000368.1:0-554 GCF_019375075.1 Escherichia sp. XD33 | reverse complement strand
TTGTAGGAAAATACCAATGATAATTGCGATAATTACTGCAATTAATGTGACTGTATTTTCATTTGAAATGTTCATTCATTTTCACTCCTTAACAATAACATTATATCATGCTATAGCTTTCCAAAATATTGAAATATGTAGATATGGCTATTGACGATGTTTCTTAACTTTTATATGATTAATCGGAATGAAAAAAGAGAAGTAGGTGGCAAAATGAAGTCAAATAAATCGCTTGCTATGATTGTGGTAGCCATCATTATTGTAGGTGTATTAGCATTTCAATTTATGAATCATACGGGGCCTTTTAAAAAGGGAACAAATCATGAAACTGTACAAGATTTAAATGGTAAAGATAAAGTACATGTTCAAAGAGTTGTGGATGGTGATACATTTATTGCAAATCAAAATGGTAAAGAAATTAAAGTTAGGCTTATAGGGGTTGATACGCCAGAAACGGTGAAACCGAATACGCCTGTACAACCATTTGGCAAAGAAGCATCAAATTATAGTAAGAAGACATTAACAAATCAAGATGTTTATTTAGAATATGATAA
>NZ_JAENDM010000367.1:0-554 GCF_019375075.1 Escherichia sp. XD33 | reverse complement strand
GCTGTTGAAAATCATTTACAAGATTGTGAAAAAATAATGGTTGTTGCAAACCTGCCGTACTATATTACGACGCCAATTTTATTAAATTTAATGCAACAAGATATACCAATTGATGGCTACGTGGTGATGATGCAAAAAGAAGTGGGTGAACGCTTAAATGCTGAAGTAGGTTCAAAAGCATATGGTTCATTATCAATTGTCGTACAATACTATACAGAGACTAGTAAAGTATTAACGGTACCTAAATCTGTATTTATGCCACCACCTAATGTTGATTCAATAGTTGTAAAACTGATGCAGAGAACTGAACCGTTAGTAACAGTAGATAACGAGGAAGCATTCTTTAAGTTAGCAAAAGCAGCATTTGCACAAAGAAGAAAGACAATTAACAATAACTATCAAAATTATTTTAAAGATGGTAAACAACACAAAGAAGTGATTTTACAATGGTTAGAACAAGCGGGTATTGATCCAAGACGTCGCGGTGAAACGCTATCTATTCAAGATTTTGCTAAATTGTATGAAGAAAAGAAAAAATTCCCTCAATTAGAAAA
>NZ_JAENDM010000366.1:0-555 GCF_019375075.1 Escherichia sp. XD33 | reverse complement strand
GCCCGCAGCTAACATTACTTTTTTACCTTCCATTTTATATCGGTAAGCTAATTTTCCAATTGTTGTTGTTTTACCAACACCATTCACACCGACCATTAAAATGACATTTAAACGACCATCTTCTAAGTTCATAGCTTCTGAATTATCATCTTCTTGATGGTAAATCTCTACGATTTTTTCAACAATGACTTCACGCAAATCTTCAGTATCTTGAATATTACGTCGTTGTGCTTCCATACGTAATTCTTCAGTTAACGTCATCACTGTATTAAAACCGACGTCTGCAGTGATTAACATTTCTTCTAAAGCTTCAAAAAAGTCTTCATCTACTTTACGATATCTCGCTATCAAATTATTTAATTGTTCTTGGAAATTTTGACGAGATTTTTCGAGTCCTGCTTTAAATTTAGCACCCATTTTTTGAGCTTCAATTTCTTCAAAATCTTCAATTGATATTAAGCCATCGTCATCAAAATCCGCTTCACTCAACTTGCGTGGCTTCTTTTTCACTTCAGCATTTTCTGCTAAATCATTTACGTCCTGCGTTGAACCTTC
>NZ_JAENDM010000365.1:0-556 GCF_019375075.1 Escherichia sp. XD33 | reverse complement strand
CGGACACATTAAGAGTAGCTAGTATTCTAGCACACACATTATATGATTATCCGAGTCATCAGTTAGTGACATTTGGTGTAACGGGTACAAATGGTAAAACTTCTATTGCGACGATGATTCATTTAATTCAAAGAAAGTTACAAAAAAATAGTGCATATTTAGGAACTAACGGTTTCCAAATTAATGAAACAAAGACAAAAGGTGCAAATACGACACCAGAAACAGTTTCTTTAACTAAGAAAATTAAAGAAGCAGTTGATGCAGGCGCTGAATCTATGACATTAGAAGTATCAAGCCATGGCTTAGTATTAGGACGACTGCGAGGCGTTGAATTTGACGTTGCAATATTTTCAAATTTAACACAAGACCATTTAGATTTTCATGGCACAATGGAAGCATACGGACACGCGAAGTCTTTATTGTTTAGTCAATTAGGTGAAGATTTGTCGAAAGAAAAGTATGTCGTGTTAAACAATGACGATTCATTTTCTGAGTATTTAAGAACAGTGACGCCTTATGAAGTATTTAGTTATGGAATTGATGAGGAAGCCCAATT
>NZ_JAENDM010000364.1:0-558 GCF_019375075.1 Escherichia sp. XD33 | reverse complement strand
ATCTGAGTGACGGCTGCGGCGACCATCTTTCCAGTCATCGGTTCGTCTGAGAATTACGTGCAACTGCGCACGCGACACCCGGAGACAACGGCTGACTAAGCTTACTCCCCATCCCCGGGCAATAAGGGCGCGTGCGCTATCCACTTTTTTGCACGCCCGTATTCAACGGCTTCTTTAAGGAGTTCATTTTCCATCGTTTTTTTGCCGAGCAGGCGCTGGAGTTCTTTAATCTGCTTCATGGCAGCAGCAAGTTCAGAGGCAGGAACGACCTGCTCTCCTGCGGCCACAGCAGTAAGACTTCCCTCCTGGTATTGCTTGCGCCAGAGAAATAACTGGCTGGCTGCCACACCGTGTTGCCGGGCAACAAGGGAGACCGTCATTCCCGGTTCAAAACTCTGCTGAACAATAGCGATCTTTTCCTGTGTAGTACGCCGTCTGCGTTTCTCCGGTCCTAAGACATCAATCATCTGCTCTCCAATGACTAGTCTAAAAACTAGTATTAAGACTATCACTTATTTAAGTGATATTGGTTGTCTGGAGATTCAGGGGGCCAGTCTA
>NZ_JAENDM010000363.1:0-558 GCF_019375075.1 Escherichia sp. XD33 | reverse complement strand
AACAACATTTATTACTACATTAATTGTTATTCTTGCTTTCCCTCCTTTAACAGTAGCGTTAGCATTAATGACAACTGATAGAATATTTGACACAGCATTCTTCACAGTTGCACATGGCGGTATGCCAATGCTTTGGGCTAACTTCTTCTGGGTATGGGGGCACCCTGAAGTTTATATCGTTATCCTTCCAGCATTTGGTATTTACTCAGAAATTATCCCGACATTCGCTCGTAAGCGTTTATTCGGACATCAAAGTATGGTATGGGCAACTGCCGGTATCGCGTTCCTTAGTTTCTTAGTTTGGGTTCACCATTTCTTCACAATGGGTAATGGTGCGTTAATCAACTCATTCTTCTCAATTTCAACAATGCTGATTGGTATTCCAACTGGTGTGAAATTGTTTAACTGGTTATTAACATTATATAAAGGACGTATTACATTTGAGTCACCAATGCTATTCTCATTAGCATTTATCCCTAACTTCCTTTTAGGTGGTGTTACGGGTGTAATGTTAGCAATGGCATCTGCTGACTATCAATATCACAATACGTACTTCTT
>NZ_JAENDM010000362.1:0-559 GCF_019375075.1 Escherichia sp. XD33 | reverse complement strand
GCATTTCATAAATTTTAACTGCGCCATGTTGGTTAACTAATGTTGGTACACCTAGGTAAACGCCTTTGTGACCACCATATTGACCATCTAATTGTATAGAAACATTTAAGACATTATTTTCATTATTTAAAATGGCTTTTGAAATGCGCATCAATGCTAATGCAATACCATAGTATGTTGACCCTTTAGCTTGGATAATTTCATAAGCAGCGTCACGTGTATTTACATAAATTTCTTCCGCTTTAGCTTCGCTACCAGTTTGTTCTTTTAATGTGTCATATACTGAAATACCTGCTACATTTGCTTGTGACCAAACTGCAAGTTCAGTATCACCATGCTCACCAATAATACTAGCGTCAACACTTGAAGGTGCAACACCAAGTTCTTGGCTAATTAAATATTGTAAACGTGCACTGTCCAATACAGTACCTGAACCGATAACACGTTCTGCTGGTAATCCAGTATATTCTTTTACAAATCTTGTTAAAATGTCTACAGGGTTTGCCGCGATTAAGAAATATCCATCAAAGCCGCTATCCATAACACTCTTAACAATGCT
>NZ_JAENDM010000361.1:0-559 GCF_019375075.1 Escherichia sp. XD33 | reverse complement strand
AACCCCATTATTAAGTTCACGTTCTCTAACTCTAAATGTATCAATTCAGATACACGCATTCCCGTTGCGTACAGAAGTTCTAACATCGTACGATCACGATAACCATTAATTTTATTTAAATCCGGCGTTTCTAATAAAGCCAACACTTCGTCAACATTTAAAACGTCAGGCAATTTTTTGTCATATTTTGGTGAATCTAATAATACCGTTGGATCTTTCGCCGCATATTTTTCTCTTATAGCAAATTGATGAAAACTACGGATTGTTGAAATAAATCGCGCAATAGATTTAGCAGATTGCCCTTGGTCTATTAAATGCCCCAAACACTCTTGAATTAATTGTCGATCTATAAAATCAATATGCGAGATATGATGTTCAGTCATATAATCTTGATACTTTTTCAAATCACGTCTATAAGCACCAATTGTGTTAGAACTTAGACCTTTTTCAATTTGTATAAAACGCAAATATTCTTCAATAATTGTTTCCATAACCACACCTCTAAAAAAAGCGAAGGTTAATTTAACCTACGCAATTTACTATCCTTTACCTTTAGCTT
>NZ_JAENDM010000360.1:0-561 GCF_019375075.1 Escherichia sp. XD33 | reverse complement strand
TCATATGCAAGTAGCAAATAATAACCCATTCAACATCAGCTAAATGATGATATTGGAACCCCACCTTTAACAAGGCATCACATTCTTTATCAGCATAGCTACTTACAAAAACGTCTTCCTTCAACCATTGTAGGACTTGTCTCATATACTTACTACGTCTTGCTAATACTCAATACTCAATTGAAAAAGAAGCATATGCCCCTTCACTCTTGAAGTTACATATGCTTTCTTTTCGGTCTGAATTGTATTTATAATTCAACGGGAATTTTCCCTTTGAAGTTAACATAACGGTAGGCTGCTTTAACAGCTTCATCATCGGGCGCTTCGACATCTTCTAATTCATATGCAATGCCCAATGTTTTCCACTTATGAACACCTAACTGATGATATGGCAGAATTTCAAACTTTTCGACGTTATCAAGAGAATTAATAAATTCCCCTAGTTTAATTAAATCGTCTTTATCATCAGAATAACCAGGCACAAGGACATGTCGAATCCATACAGGTTGTTTCATATCTGACAGTTTGCGCGCGAAGTTAAGGATGTGTGTATTAGGCTTT
>NZ_JAENDM010000359.1:0-563 GCF_019375075.1 Escherichia sp. XD33 | reverse complement strand
TGTATTATAAAGTAATTAAACCAACTAGAGTATTGAAAATATTTTTATTATGCTTTGCAGGAAATATTTTAGGTGCTGCTATTTTATTTAGTTTCATGCGTTTTTCAAATGTAATGACGCCAGATATGTTAAATCAATTATCAGCAGTTATAGAACATAAAACGTTGTCTACTGGGTTTGTAAGTATATTAATGAAAGCGATATTCGCCAACTTTTTTATTAATATTTCATTAGTTATCGCCATGCAAATTGACGATGTACTTGCAAAAATGTTTGTCATGATGTTCGGTGTTACCATATTCGCCTTTATGGGTTATGAACATGTCGTTTACAACAGTTGCTTGTTTATGGGCGGCTTAATTTATCAAGTTGATACATTGCACTTCATTCCTGCTATTTCAAATATTGCTGCCGCTTTTATCGGTAACTATATCGGAGGCGGTCTCATTATAGGTTTATTCTATGCTTACTTGAATGATCATCATCAATTTTATAAAAATAATTAACTCTATTTAAACAATGCGTTAGTCGATGCCTTTAATATTTAGAAGTGCATTGTCTAA
>NZ_JAENDM010000358.1:0-564 GCF_019375075.1 Escherichia sp. XD33 | reverse complement strand
CGCCAGAAGATATGAAGTCATTTTTGACGAAAGACCAATATCGATTATACAAATTAATTTGGGAACGATTTGTTGCTAGTCAAATGGCTCCAGCAATACTTGATACAGTCTCATTAGATATAACACAAGGTGACATTAAATTTAGAGCGAATGGTCAAACAATCAAGTTTAAAGGATTTATGACACTTTATGTTGAAACTAAAGATGATAGTGATAGCGAAAAGGAAAATAAACTGCCTAAATTAGAGCAAGGTGATAAAGTCACAGCAACTCAAATTGAACCAGCTCAACACTATACACAACCACCTCCAAGATATACTGAGGCGAGATTAGTAAAAACACTAGAAGAATTGAAAATTGGGCGACCATCAACTTATGCACCGACAATAGATACGATTCAAAAGCGTAACTATGTCAAATTAGAAAGTAAGCGTTTTGTTCCTACTGAGTTGGGAGAAATAGTTCATGAACAAGTGAAAGAATACTTCCCAGAGATTATTGATGTGGAATTCACAGTGAATATGGAAATGTTACTTGATAAGATTGCAGAAGGCGACATTACAT
>NZ_JAENDM010000357.1:0-565 GCF_019375075.1 Escherichia sp. XD33 | reverse complement strand
TTAAACAAAATGATATTTGGAAACATTTTAAAGCTGTGAAAAATAATCATGTTTATGACTTAGAGGAAGTGCCATTCGGTATTACAGCAAATGTTGATGCTGATAAGGCAATGACTCAATTGTATGATTTATTTTATAAGGATAAAAAATAGCGAGTTGATATGATGATAAAAAATAAAAAGAGACTACTATTTTTATGTTTGTTAGTCATTTTAATCGCAACGGCTTATATTTCGTTTGTAACCGGTACAATTAAATTGTCATTTAATGACCTAATTACAAAATTTACAACTGGTAGCAATGAAGCAGTGGATTCAATCATTGATTTGCGATTGCCACGTATATTAATTGCATTGATGGTTGGCGCAATGTTAGCAGTTTCTGGAGCATTATTACAAGCAGCACTACAAAATCCTTTGGCAGAGGCGAATATCATTGGCGTTTCATCAGGTGCACTTATAATGAGAGCACTTTGTATGTTGTTTATTCCACAATTGTACTTTTACTTACCATTATTAAGTTTTATTGGGGGTTTAATACCATTTTTAATAATTATATTGTTGCA
>NZ_JAENDM010000355.1:0-569 GCF_019375075.1 Escherichia sp. XD33 | reverse complement strand
AGCCCATCGTTAAAGCTGGTAACGTTTTATGAAAAGATTGAACAACAGAGTCAGCTTGATAATTTAATGTAGAATCTGGAAATCCTTGCAATCCAAAGTGCGCGCCGTGTGCTTCGTCAATGAGTAAAGGAATGCCTAATTGGTGCAAAGATTTGATAAACTCTTCTACATTAAATGCTTCACCGTAATAGTTAGGATAAGTCAACACAGCAAGTTTGTGACCGTCATTATTCAAACGGCTTAAATTAACTTTATTATAATGATTCGTTAACGGACTTTGATGCGTTTCAATAAAATACCCTTCTTGTTGGCTAATATCGAGCGCATGTAATACAGATTTATGTACATTTCTTGCCATTAAGATATCGCCTTTTTTCTGTGAAAAAGACTGGATGACAGATAATATTCCTGAAGTGGTGCCATTCACTAAGAAATAAGCATCATAATCTGAATGTTTCTCCACCTGCTTCATACTTTCCAAAATGACTTCTTCAGGATGATGTAAATCATCTAATCCAGGTATTTCAGTTTTATCCATTGTCATTGATAATTGAGATAAATGACCGATA
>NZ_JAENDM010000354.1:0-570 GCF_019375075.1 Escherichia sp. XD33 | reverse complement strand
ATAACAGATTTAACGGTTCTTAAACTTTCTAATGGTGATTGCCCTTCTGCTTGTAAATCATAACCAGTGTGTACTGCAATATAATCAGCACCCATTTCATCTAGTTCTTTTGCACGTTTTTCTAAATCTTGAACAGCAATCATATCAACTAGTAATTGTTTATTATTTTTATGAGCTTCTTCAATAGCTGCTTTAATTGATGCATCTTCTGCAACACCTAGTATTGTAATTACATCCGCGCCAAATTTAATTGCTTGGCTAACTTCATAATCAGCTGCATCCATAATTTTCATGTCTGCTAATACTTTTACATTACTAATGTTGTCTGCCATATGTTTAACTGCTGGTAAACCTTCGTTGTAAATGATTGGCGTACCGATTTCTACGATATCTACATAATCTTTTACTTTATTTGCTAACTCAGCCGCGTCTTCTTTGTTTAATAAATCAATTGCTAATTGTAATTCCACTAAAAATCATCCTTCCAATGCTTTTTATCTTTCTATTGGAACCTTTCCCGAGGCATTTCTTAATTAAACATTGCAATCAATCCATTTCATCGAGATCGGA
>NZ_JAENDM010000353.1:0-570 GCF_019375075.1 Escherichia sp. XD33 | reverse complement strand
TAAAGGTGTAGACGCTTATGAATGATTACGTGCAAGCCTTATTAATGATTTTGTTGACTGTCGTTTTATATTATTTCGCTAAAAGGTTACAACAAAAATATCCGAACCCATTTTTGAATCCAGCATTAATTGCATCTTTAGGAATTATTTTTGTCTTACTTATCTTTGGAATTAGTTATAACGGGTATATGAAAGGTGGCAGTTGGATCAACCATATTTTAAACGCAACGGTTGTATGTTTAGCGTACCCACTTTATAAAAATAGAGAGAAAATTAAAGACAATGTCTCTATCATTTTTGCAAGTGTATTAACTGGCGTCATGCTGAATTTCATGTTAGTGTTCTTAACACTTAAAGCATTTGGCTATTCTAAAGACGTCATTGTAACGTTATTGCCCCGATCTATAACAGCCGCAGTAGGTATCGAAGTGTCACATGAACTAGGTGGTACAGATACGATGACCGTACTTTTTATTATCACAACGGGTTTAATCGGTAGTATTTTAGGTTCGATGTTATTAAGATTTGGAAGATTTGAATCTTCTATCGCCAAAGGTTTAACGTATGGGA
>NZ_JAENDM010000352.1:0-571 GCF_019375075.1 Escherichia sp. XD33 | reverse complement strand
CTAGTCATGGCGATTGTGACGTTCGTCTTACGTTTAACGCCATACGGTGTATTAGCAATTATGGCCAACACGTTATCGACAAGTGACTTTGGTGCCATTTGGACTTTAGGAAAATTCTTAATCGCATCGTACGCTGCATTAATTACGATGTATATCATTCACTTAGTTATTTTAAGTCTGTTAGGCATTAGCCCAATTCGCTATGTTAAAAAGACTTTGGAAGTATTAATCTTTGCATTCACATCACGCTCAAGCGCGGGCGCCTTACCACTGAATATACAAACACAAACAAGACGTCTAGGCGTGCCGGAGGGTATTGCCAATTTCGCTGCGACATTTGGATTGTCGATTGGACAAAATGGTTGTGCAGGCATTTATCCTGCCATGCTTGCAATTATGGTCGCACCCGTCGCTAATGTAGAAATTGATTTACAATTTATTGTAACGTTAATCGCTGTCGTGATTATTAGTTCATTCGGCGTTGCTGGCGTCGGTGGCGGGGCTACATTTGCATCCATATTGGTGTTGTCAACGTTAAACTTGCCAGTCGCTTTAGCCGGTGTGCTCATCT
>NZ_JAENDM010000351.1:0-573 GCF_019375075.1 Escherichia sp. XD33 | reverse complement strand
ACACGGTGGCCTTCGCTCAGGTGGCTGATGTCTGTCAGCCAGCCGTGGCCATCATACTGCCACTGCTCTGCCGGTTCGCCGTTCACCGTGCGGTGAGTGATACGGTCCGATTCATCGTAGTACCAGAGGATGACAAGTCCCTCATCCTCACTCTGTGTGAGTTTTCCGGTCAGGTCATAATGATAACGTTGCGTCCGCCCGTCAAAGCCGCCCTGCTGTACCAGCCGGTCCAGCGCATCGTAACTGAAGACGCTGTGGCTGCCGTTCTCGTTGGTCAGGCTGATGACACGTCCGGCAGCATCGTACTCCATACTGCGCGTCAGCCCGCCCTGCGTGGTGCTGACCGCCTTTCCCCACGCATCGTACTGTGTCTCGCTCCGGTTGCCGTCCGGGGTGATAACGGCAGTCAGGTCGCCTGCGGCGTTGTATTCATACCGCGTTTCACGGCCCTGTGCGTCTTTCACCGAGGTTAACCGGCCACGGTTGTCATAGCGGCGGTAAAGGCTGATGCCTTCCTCGCGGTGGACCGCCGTCATCTGGCCGAAGCGGTCGTATTCATAACGGGTCTGGTAG
>NZ_JAENDM010000350.1:0-573 GCF_019375075.1 Escherichia sp. XD33 | reverse complement strand
GAAAATGTTACAAAGACAGGTAATGTGACATTGGCTACTGGCATAGGTAGTACAACAGCAAACAAAACAGTATTAGTAGATTATGAAAAATATGGTAAGTTTTATAACTTATCTATTAAAGGTACAATTGACCAAATCGATAAAACAAATAATACGTATCGTCAGACAATTTATGTCAATCCAAGTGGAGATAACGTTATTGCGCCGGTTTTAACAGGTAATTTAAAACCAAATACGGATAGTAATGCATTAATAGATCAGCAAAATACAAGTATTAAAGTATATAAAGTAGATAATGCAGCTGATTTATCTGAAAGTTACTTTGTGAATCCAGAAAACTTTGAGGATGTCACTAATAGTGTGAATATTACATTCCCAAATCCAAATCAATATAAAGTAGAGTTTCCAACAGACGATGATCAAATTACAACACCGTATATTGTAGTTGTTAATGGTCATATTGATCCGAATAGCAAAGGTGATTTAGCTTTACGTTCAACTTTATATGGGTATAACTCGAATATAATTTGGCGCTCTATGTCATGGGACAACGAAGTAGCATTTAATAACGGA
>NZ_JAENDM010000349.1:0-574 GCF_019375075.1 Escherichia sp. XD33 | reverse complement strand
CTCAGATTCAGGTTATGCCGCTCAATTCGCTGAGTGTAACGCTTGCTGATTACGTGCAGCTTTCCCTTCAGGCGGGATTCATACAGCGGCCAGCCATCCGTCATCCATACCACGACCTCAAAGGCCGACAGCAGGCTCAGAAGACGCTCCAGTGTGGCCAGAGTGCGTTCACCGAATACGTGCGCAACAACCGTCTTCCGGAGCCTGTCATACGCGTAAAACAGCCAGCGCTGACGTGATTTAGCACCGACGTAGCCCCACTGTTCGTCCATTTCAGCGCAGACAATCACATCACTGCCCGGCTGTATGCGCGAGGTTACCGACTGCGGCCTGAGTTTTTTAAGTGACGTAAAACCGTGTTGAGGCCAACGCCCATAATGCGTGCACTGGCGCGACATCCGACGCCATTCATGGCCATATCAATGATTTTCTGGTGCGTACCGGGTTGAGAAGCGGTGTAAGTGAACTGCAGTTGCCATGTTTTACGGCAGTGAGAGCAGAGATAGCGCTGATGTCCGGCAGTGCTTTTGCCGTTACGCACCACCCCGTCAGTAGCTGAACAGGAGGGACAGCT
>NZ_JAENDM010000348.1:0-574 GCF_019375075.1 Escherichia sp. XD33 | reverse complement strand
AATAGAGAAGTTAAAAAAAAATGGATGATGGGCGCAGTTGCTAGAATCTATCAGCCAGGTATTAAATATGATTCCATGATTATTTTATATGGTGGTCAAGGTGTTGGAAAATCTACGGCAATGAGTAAATTGGGAGGTCATTGGTATAACCAAAGTATTAAAACGTTTAAAGGTGATGAGGTCTATAAGAAATTGCAGGGTTCTTGGATATGTGAAATTGAAGAACTGTCGGCATTTCAAAAGTCTACTATTGAAGATATTAAGGGGTTTATAAGTGCTATTGTAGATATTTATAGAGCTTCGTATGGTAAACGAACAGAGCGTCATCCTAGACAGTGTGTGTTTGTAGGGACAACCAATAACTATGAGTTTTTAAAAGACCAAACAGGCAATCGTCGTTTTTTCCCTATTACGACAGATAAAAATAAAGCAACTAAAAGCCCGTTTGACGATCTAACACCAGATGTTGTGCAACAAATGTTTGCTGAAGCTAAAGTATATTTTGATGAGGATCCGACGGATAAAGCATTGTTATTAGATAAAGAAGCGAGTGAGATGGCTTTAAAAGTCCAAG
>NZ_JAENDM010000347.1:0-574 GCF_019375075.1 Escherichia sp. XD33 | reverse complement strand
TAAGTGCAGTATTCGTTTCAACACATGCATCACTAATACCTTTAACAATTTGTTCAATAACTTCAGGAACAACTTTGTTTGTAGCGATGTAATCTAAAAAATATAATGGTTCTGCACCTGTCGTTAAAATATCATTAACACACATTGCAACTGCATCGATACCTATCGAATCATGTTTACCATAGTCGATAGCTAGTTTTAATTTCGTTCCTACTCCGTCTGTTCCAGAAACTAAAACTGGCGCTGTCATATTTAATTGTGATAAATCAAATGTAGCACCGAATCCACCTAAACCACCGATAACTTCTTTACGCATCGTACGTTTAACATGACTAGACATTCTTTCTACAGCTTCATAACCAGCATGAATATTTACACCAGATTGTTCATATGCTTTAGACATTTAAATTTCCCTCGCTATCAAAAAAGTGTTTGTTTTTAGAAATATATTGCTTTTGTCGATGACTTAAATGTGCTTTATAATTTGCTTCATAATCATATAACCCTGCAGGATAATCTACAGTGAAACTTTCTACACATAAGCCACTATATGGCGCGTCATAATCTAAACCAA
>NZ_JAENDM010000346.1:0-574 GCF_019375075.1 Escherichia sp. XD33 | reverse complement strand
CAACATATGGTAAGAATGTTAACTTAGTACCGTTTTCAGCTGCGATTTCTTTAAATTTCTTACGGTGATCCCATAATGCTTGAACATCAATTTCATCCATTAATGTTACATGAGGTGCAGTATGCTTAGAGTTAACCATTGCTTTCGCAATTGCTCTTCGCATAGCAGGGATTTTTTCAGTTGTTTCTGGGAAGTCGCCTTCTAATGATACTGCTGCAGGTGCTGCAGGAGTTTCAGCAACTTCTTCATTTGTAGCTGAAGCAGCTGATTCATTTGAAGCTGTTGGTGCACCACCATTTAAGTATGCATCTACATCTTCTTTTGTAATACGACCATTTTTACCAGATCCAGAAACTGCTTTAATGTTAACACCTTTTTCACGTGCGTATTTACGTACTGAAGGCATTGCTTTAACAGTTCTGTTTTCATCTACTTCTTCAGTTTGAGTAGCTACAGGTGCTTGCTCTGCTGGCGCTTCCTCTTTCGCAGGTTCTTCTTTAGATGATGAATCATCATCATGACCTTTAAATTGCATATCTTCTGCATCAGGTGCATCGATTTTAACAATAACGTC
>NZ_JAENDM010000345.1:0-575 GCF_019375075.1 Escherichia sp. XD33 | reverse complement strand
ATTTAGCAAAACTAATTTCATGTCCAAAATGTTGCATGTATTGTCCTTTTAAAATAATTAGCGGCGGCGTTCCGATAAGTGTACCTAATCCGCCAATCGTACCTGCATAGCCAATTGCTAAAACTAGAGATTTTTCAAACTTTTGAATACTTGTTTGATTCGTATTGGCTTCTTGTAAATCATGTGCTTCCTTAATAATTGCTAAACCAATCGGAATCATGATCATTACAGCTGCAGTGTTCGATACAAACATAGATAAGAATCCTGTTGCCACCATGAATCCAAGTAATATTTTTGAAGTGCTTGCACCAATTAAATTAATAATAGTCAAAGCTACTCTCGTATGTAAATTCCATCTTTCCATTGCAATTGCCAAAATAAATCCACCTAAAAACAAAAAGATAATATCATTGCCATATTCGGATGATACTTGTTCTGGTGTAAGTATGTGACCTAATGGTAATAACACAATTGGTAATAAGCTCGTTGCTGCAATAGGAATTGCTTCAGTAATCCACCAAGTCGCAATCCATAAAGTAATCGCTAAGACATATACGCCTTTCCAAGGTAAGTCT
>NZ_JAENDM010000344.1:0-577 GCF_019375075.1 Escherichia sp. XD33 | reverse complement strand
AATCAGCATTAGTCATTAAGAATGGTGTGGCCATTATGAAAAAATTTATAATGCAGATGAAATAGACAATTAGACTATAAATTAGGTAAATAACAATACACACCCTTCATAAATAAATAATTTAAATCCTATATATTTTAACAAAAGTAAAACACAGAAGTGTAGAAAATAAAAAATATTGGTAAATAAAATCAATAAGTTTAACCAATATGTTGCTCGCTTCATACCGTATATTGCAACAAAAATTCCGATCAAGAAAAATATAGCCCCTATGATAAAACAGAAATCCGATGCTGAATTATTAAAAAATGAGGTGTTTAGAGTTAGAAAATGAGTTAATGAGTTGACTATAACTAATAAGATATTAATTATATTTGTATGGTTCTTCACATGATACCTCCAAGTAAAAAAATCTAATTAATAAAGTGAATGCTTGATGAACAAGCAGTTATTCCAAACAGAATCAATAAGAAAAGTAGAATCAACATGCTAATGCCCCATAAACAACCCTTTTCACTTTCACTATTATTAATTTCTTGACTTCTTTTAAAGATATTATTACTTTTACATTCTTTAG
>NZ_JAENDM010000343.1:0-578 GCF_019375075.1 Escherichia sp. XD33 | reverse complement strand
GCGGCGCAACTGTCGACGCATAATATTGTAAATTAATCCATTGTGCCACAAGTGCCGGACCAGAAATGATGGTATTTAACAATGTGCCATCTTTATCTTTACGCCAATCATAATTGTGTAAAAATGTCCGCCCTTCTAAATCAATGCCTTTTGTTAATTGGCGTCGTCCAATTATAAATGATGCATTTTTAGCCAAGCCCCATTCTGGACGTACTTCACTCCAATCACTCGCAAACCGCTGCGCTTCTTCCACTGGATGATTCACACGACCAATCGTTGGCAGTTTGTCCAAACGTTCGCGATTCGCGTGTTCAGAAATCATCGGCATAGCGTCATTCAATGATTCATATGCATCTAGAGCTAAAGCTGATAATGTGTCTGGCACATATACCCATGCCAACGTATCAGTAGACGTATGATGTTCTGCTGCCGCAAAAACAGTTGTCTCTGGAATATACACACCTGCTTGTTTTAATCCTTGTCTGACATTTGGACGATTACAAATCATCGCTAATAACTTAGCATTAAAACCGCTTGATGCACCACCACAAGCCCCACATTCGAGTGATGCATGATGT
>NZ_JAENDM010000342.1:0-580 GCF_019375075.1 Escherichia sp. XD33 | reverse complement strand
AAAGTTTATATAGGTTCTCGTAATGACGTAAGAGGACAACAAGCATCACAAAAATTAGGTGTTCATTATGTACAGTTAGATGTTACAAGTGACTACTCAGTCAAAAATGCTTATAACATGATTGCTGAAAAAGAAGGCCGTCTTGATATCCTCATTAACAATGCAGGTATATCTGGTCAATTTTCAGCACCTTCCAAATTGACGCCTCGTGACGTTGAAGAAGTATATCAAACGAATGTATTTGGTATCGTTCGAATGATGAACACATTCGTCCCTCTCTTAGAAAAATCTGAACAACCTGTTGTCGTCAACGTATCAAGTGGTTTAGGTTCATTTGGAATGGTTACAAACCCCGAAACAGCTGAATCTAAAGTGAATTCATTAGCTTATTGTTCGTCTAAATCGGCAGTAACAATGCTAACATTACAATACGCTAAAGGATTACCTAACATGCAAATCAATGCTGCTGACCCAGGCGCTACCAATACTGATTTAGTTGGTGATTTTAGTAATAATTCCAAACATGTTTCTGAAGGAATCAAGCCAATCATTCAATTAGCAACGATTGGTGTAGATGGCC
>NZ_JAENDM010000341.1:0-581 GCF_019375075.1 Escherichia sp. XD33 | reverse complement strand
TACGATGAATCGGACCGTATCACTCACCGCACGGTGAACGGCGAACCGGCAGAGCAGTGGCAGTATGATGGCCACGGCTGGCTGACAGACATCAGCCACCTGAGCGAAGGCCACCGTGTTGCCGTCCACTATGGCTATGACGATAAAGGCCGCCTGACCGGCGAATGCCAGACGGTGGAGAACCCGGAGACGGGGGAACTGCTGTGGCAGCATGAGACGAAACACGCATACAACGAGCAGGGGCTGGCAAACCGCGTCACGCCGGACAGCCTGCCGCCGGTGGAGTGGCTGACGTATGGCAGCGGTTACCTGGCGGGAATGAAGCTGGGCGGGACGCCGCTGGTCGAGTATACGCGGGACAGGCTGCACCGTGAGACGGTGCGCAGCTTCGGCAGCATGGCAGGCAGTAATGCCGCATACGAACTGACCAGCACATACACCCCCGCAGGCCAGTTACAGAGTCAGCACCTGAACAGCCTGGTATATGACCGTGACTACGGGTGGAGTGACAACGGCGACCTGGTGCGCATCAGCGGCCCGCGACAGACGCGGGAATACGGCTACAGCGCCACGGGCAGGCT
>NZ_JAENDM010000340.1:0-581 GCF_019375075.1 Escherichia sp. XD33 | reverse complement strand
TACGATGAATCGGACCGTATCACTCACCGCACGGTGAACGGCGAACCGGCAGAGCAGTGGCAGTATGATGGCCACGGCTGGCTGACAGACATCAGCCACCTGAGCGAAGGCCACCGTGTCGCTGTCCACTACGGCTACGACGATAAGGGCCGCCTGACGGGCGAACGGCAGACGGTGGAGAACCCGGAGACGGGGGAACTGCTGTGGCAGCATGAGACGAAACACGCCTACAACGAACAGGGGCTGGCAAACCGCGTCACGCCGGACAGCCTGCCGCCGGTGGAGTGGCTGACCTACGGCAGCGGTTACCTGGCGGGCATGAAGCTGGGCGGGACGCCGCTGCTGGAGTTCACGCGCGACCGCCTGCACCGTGAGACGGTGCGCAGCTTCGGCAGCATGGCAGGCAGTAATGCCGCATATAAACTGACCAGCACATACACCCCCGCAGGCCAGTTACAGAGCCAGCACCTGAACAGCCTGGTATATGACCGTGACTACGGGTGGAGTGACAACGGCGACCTGGTGCGCATCAGCGGCCCGCGACAGACGCGGGAATACGGCTACAGCGCCACGGGCAGGCT
>NZ_JAENDM010000339.1:0-584 GCF_019375075.1 Escherichia sp. XD33 | reverse complement strand
CGATACTCTGAATCATGTCCTTCTATTGTAAAATGACCGACACCGTCTTGATATGACGCTTTATACACAACAATATTCTCATAAATAAGCGATGATACCAGTTGGTGCATCACTCTAGTCTTTACACGATTAAGAATTGTTTGATTCACAATACGATACCTCCTTGTTATGACAAATTGGATTTGGTATATGTGTATAAATAGGGTTTGCACCACAATCATTCAATTTACTCATCAAATTCGCTTTAGCCGCAATGGTCGGCGTTTGATATAAATCTTCAACACAGTCAACAAATACTGCGTTATTCGCGTATTCTTTTTTCCAAGTCATAAGACGATGCGCTACAAGTTGCCATAACACAACTTCATTCTTTGTCGCTTTACCAATGGTTGATACTAAATGTCCTAAGTGATTTACTACAACGTAATATTTAAGACGATGCCATGCTTCATCATGTGCATATACAACAGGGCTTGATGCTGCCACAACATTTGGCACAAGCTGTTTTTCAGTAGCAATCGTTCTAGATAGACAAATGCCTTCAAGATCTCTGACAAAGCATACGTCGGGTATGCCATCTTTTA
>NZ_JAENDM010000338.1:0-584 GCF_019375075.1 Escherichia sp. XD33 | reverse complement strand
CTTCTGGTGGTGCTGCATGGCCTTCATATTGCGGTGCATACGATGTATAACCTTTCTTTTGTAAAAATCGACCTAATTGACGAACATCGGACGAATTGCCTGTAAAACCATGTAGTAATAACACGGCACGTTTACCTTCCTCAAAAAAGAAAGGCTTTGGTAACTTTATTTGCATAAATCTAACGCTCCTTTTTCACAATTAACAAACGTACTTAATTAAACAATATGTTTCTAATAATTGAACATGAGTCCTTTATTATTCTAATTATAAATAAAAAAGCCCGACATTTACATCGCCGGACCTTACATACCAAGATAACTTATGCAAATCATAAGTACAAAAAATAATATTGATAAAATAATTGTTAATCTATTTAAGAATAAATCGACGCCACGTTGTTTTTGTTTACCGAATAACTGCTCAGCACCACCACTGATGGCACCTGAAAGCCCACTGCTTTTACCTTCTTGGAGTAGTACAACAGTTATTAATGCAATACAATCAATGATTAATAATACGATTAAAAATGTATGCATAAATTGTCCTCCGTTCCTTATATACGACAAGTAGTATATCATATTTT
>NZ_JAENDM010000337.1:0-585 GCF_019375075.1 Escherichia sp. XD33 | reverse complement strand
GCCACATCGGCAGCACTGCGCGTCTGCTGGAGACGGAAAGGCTGACCGGGCGCGATGGCCTGCAGCTGGTCCGTGTCACCGCTGGCCACGGCACGACCACCACCGGCCGCAATCAGGGCGTATGCCCGTGCCATGTCGGTATTGCCCACCATTGAGCTCTCATCGAGCAGGAACAGCGTGTTGCTGAAATCCGGCGTTTCTCCGCTGCGCTGCTGCAGTTGCGTGTCATGCAGAAAGGACGCCAGTGTCTGTGCATCCACGCCGGCGCTGCGCATCTCCCCGACCGCACGGTGCGTGGGGCCCAGCCCAACGACACGGGGACGCTCACTCTCCGGCAGCATGTTCACGGCTGACATCACCGCCCGGAACTGTGTGGTCTTACCCACACCGGCATAGCCCTGCACCACCGTGAAACGGTCGGGCGTTTCCAGTATCATGCGGGTGGCGGCGCGCTGTCCTGATGTCAGTTTCTCCATGAGTTCGCCAGGTACTCTCTCCATCAGCGGCGTGACCGCCTCCTTACCTTCGAGAATATGGCGAAGAATGCTTTTTTCAGCCTCATACGACGCACGGGAAACCAGCAGG
>NZ_JAENDM010000335.1:0-587 GCF_019375075.1 Escherichia sp. XD33 | reverse complement strand
TGGGACAGTATCCCTGACAGCCTACAAAACGCAATTGAAGAACGCGAGGCATCGTCTTAACGAGGCACCGAGGCGTCGCATTCTTCAGATGGTTCAACCCTTAAGTTAGCGCTTATGGGTTTTACCCCCGCGTGGTGGCTACTTCTTCGATTCGTAAGCGAGAACTGCCTTAAACTCCATACCACGTTCTCTGATACTCAACTCACACAACGAGTCGCCTACCATCAGCGTGAATCCCAGTACTGTAAAACACAGCACTATGATTGCCACAAGGGCATATTTTGTCAGCATGTCTTGCCTCCCTGCAAAGAAGAGACTAACATTCGAATTGTTTGGGTTCGAACGTAAGCCTCAGGTTGTACTGACCCCAAAAAGTTGGACAGTTAAACACGAGGCATATAGGTCTGATTCCGATATTCAATTGGAGTCAGACCTTTTAATTTCAGGCTAATTCTTCTGCTGTTGTAGTATTCAATATATTCCGTAACAGCATCCTTCAGTTCGCTTATATTACTGAACTCATCAAGATAAAAACACTCCGACTTTAAGGTTCCAAAGAAACACTCCACCACAGCATTATCCAGACA
>NZ_JAENDM010000334.1:0-587 GCF_019375075.1 Escherichia sp. XD33 | reverse complement strand
CTCATGTATAAGAAATACTAATTTCTAAAGAAAAAGTATTTCTTTACGTTAGAGCCCACCCCAACTTGCATTGTCTGTAGAAATTGGTGTTCCAATTTCTCTATGTTGGGGCCCCATCAACTACTGTCAATATAATATTGTCGAGCCTAGGACTTTGATTTTATGTCCTGGGCTCGTTTTTTGCGTTTCAACATAACTTTTAGTAAGTTATATATAAGATCTATCAAGGATGTGATGTTATGAAAGTCCAAATTTATCAATTACCGATTATTTTTGGAGATAGTTCTAAAAATGAAACTCAAATAACGCAATGGTTCGAAAAAAATATGAATGATGAAGTAGATGTAGTCGTTTTACCTGAAATGTGGAATAATGGCTATGATTTAGAGCATTTAAATGAAAAAGCAGATAATAATCTAGGACAAAGTTTTTCATTTATTAAACATTTAGCTGAAAAATATAAAGTCGATATCGTAGCTGGGTCAGTTTCTAACATTAGAAACAATCAAATATTTAATACAGCTTTTAGTGTGAATAAAAGTGGCCAGCTGATTAATGAATACGACAAAGTTCATTTAGTTCCTATG
>NZ_JAENDM010000333.1:0-587 GCF_019375075.1 Escherichia sp. XD33 | reverse complement strand
AGTGATAGGAGTCTTCTCTAACGTTTTCTTCATCACGTTCATCTCTTAATGTGATTTGAATTCCTTTGTTTAAGAAAGCAAGCTCTCTAATACGTTGCTGTAATGTTTCATAGTTGTATACAGTTGTCTCTGTGAAGATTTCTCCATCTGCTTTAAAACGAATGACAGTACCTGTCTTATCAGTTGTGCCAACTTCTTTTAAGTCAAATTGAGGTACACCTTTTTTATATGCTTGATGATATATAGTCTCATTTCTGTGTACATATACTTCTAAGTCTTGTGACAATGCGTTTACAACTGATGAACCAACACCATGTAAACCACCAGATACTTTGTATCCGCCACCGCCAAATTTACCACCAGCATGTAAAACAGTTAAAATAACTTCGACAGCTGGACGTCCCATTTTTTCTTGAATATCAACTGGGATACCACGTCCGTTATCCGTTACTTTAATCCAGTTATCTTTTTCAATAACAACTTCAATTTGATTTGCATAACCAGCTAATGCTTCATCGATACTATTATCGACAATTTCCCACACTAAATGGTGCAAACCTCTCTCTGAAGTCGATCCTATATACATA
>NZ_JAENDM010000332.1:0-587 GCF_019375075.1 Escherichia sp. XD33 | reverse complement strand
AAGTAGAAATGATTTCAGGTATGACATTTGCAGATTTGGATACTTTAGTCGATGGACTGACGCTACACCTTAATCCTGCAATCAATCGTTTGCAAGCTAATATCGAGACCTATAATCCGTTAACAGACATGATCAAGTTCAAATATCCAAGACTATTTGAAAATGTAAGATTAGCTTTAAATGATTGTTGGCCTGATTTGATTTTTCCAGAGAGTGAAATTGCTTTTATAGTTTTACACTTTGGTGGCTCGATTAAAAACCAAGGTAATCGATTTTTAAACATATTAGTCGTTTGCAGCAGTGGTATGGGAACTAGCCGTCTATTATCAACTCGTCTAGAGCAAGTTTTTAGTGAGATTGAGCGTATTACACAAGCATCAGTCAGCGATTTGAAGTCACTAGATTTAAGTCAATATGATGGCATTATTTCTACTGTGAATTTAGACATCGACTCCCCCTATTTAACGGTAAACCCATTATTACCAGATAGTGATATCAGTTATGTCGCACAGTTTTTAAATACAAAGTCTACGTTCCAAGAGACGCATGATAAATCATCAAACATGATTGATAAGGATGATGTTCAT
>NZ_JAENDM010000331.1:0-587 GCF_019375075.1 Escherichia sp. XD33 | reverse complement strand
ACAAATGGAATACAACTATATTCTCTATTTTCAATGACAGACACCATTTTTAATATTATAAAATGTGTTAACCTTTATATTTATTTATGTGTACTATTTACAATTTTCGTCAAAGGCATCCTTTAAGTCCATTGCAATGTCATTAATATCTCTACCTTCGATAAATTCTCTAGGCATAAAATAAACTAAATCTTGACCTTTGAATAAAGCATATGAAGGACTAGATGGTGCTTGCTGAATGAATTCTCGCATTGTAGCAGTTGCTTCTTTATCTTGCCCAGCAAAAACTGTAACTGTATTTGTAGGTCTATGTTCATTTTGTGTTGCAACTGCTACTGCAGCTGGTCTTGCTAATCCAGCTGCACAGCCGCATGTAGAGTTAATAACTACAAAAGTAGTGTCATCTGCCTTTACTTGGTTCATATACTCTGATACTGCTTCGCTTGTTTCTAAACTTGTAAAACCATTTTGAGTTAATTCGCCACGCATTTGTTGCGCAATTTCTTTCATATAAGCATCATATGCATTCATATTTAATTCCTCCAATTAAATTGTTCTGTTTGCCATTTGTTTCCATACTGAACCAA
>NZ_JAENDM010000330.1:0-588 GCF_019375075.1 Escherichia sp. XD33 | reverse complement strand
ACTTTATCCAATACTTTATAAACGATACTTTTCTCACGTTCCATTGAAATATAGTTAATATGAGGATTTTGAGCAGCTAATGTTGTAATAAACTGCCCCATACCCGAACCAATTTCAATGTGTATCGGTTGCGTTTTATCAAACCATTCAGTCATTTTCCCTGCATGTTGACCGTCCATGTCAACCAATTCAGGATGATCTTTTAAATAATCTTCAGCCCATGGTTTGTATCGAACTCTCATATTTTATTCTCCTCTTAAATAAACATGTTACTATTCATAACTTCATTTAGGAATTTAAGCCAAGTGTTCATATCCTTATATCTTTTTTGCTCTTCATACCATTGAACAAGACCTATAGATTGAATTACCGTATACCATTTCATACGTTTATTTAAATTCAAGCTCTCTTGAACACCATATGTTTCAAGCCATTCAGACCATTGTTGTTGTGGAACATAGTTGTAAAGCAGCATTCCGATATCAATTGCCGGGTCTGCAATCATTGCGCCTTCCCAATCGACTAAAAACAGTTCATCACGATCAGATAATAACCAATTATTATGATTCACATCACCATGTACAACTG
>NZ_JAENDM010000329.1:0-590 GCF_019375075.1 Escherichia sp. XD33 | reverse complement strand
TTTGCCGCATCATGCTGTTTATTTAATTTATGGAATGTTGAACCCATCACTGATTCTGGTTCATAATTATCCATCATCCATAACGTTAAATCTAAAGCGTGTGTACCGATATCGATTAATGGTCCTCCACCTTGAGCTTCTTCGTCTAGAAAGACACCCCATGTTGGTACTGCTCGACGACGAATAGCATGTGCCTTTCCGAAATAAATGTCACCTAAGTCGCCACGTTGCGCTGATTTATATAAAAATTGACTATCTGGTCTGAAGCGATTTTGATAACCTATTGTTAATTTTTTACCTGTTGATTTAGCTGTATCTATCATTTTTTGAGCTTCTGCTGTCGTTTTAGCCATTGGTTTTTCACACATCACATGTTTACCGGCATGCAACCCTGCTACAGTAATTTCACAATGCGAGTCATTTGGCGTACAAACATGGATAACATCAATCGTGGCATCTTTTAACAATGCTTTGTAATCATCATAAACCTTTGCATTGTCAGTACCGTATGCTTTTGCCGCACACGCTGCTTTCGAAATGTCTACGTCACAAAATGCGGTCATTTCAACATTTTCAACTTTTTGTAAACT
>NZ_JAENDM010000328.1:0-592 GCF_019375075.1 Escherichia sp. XD33 | reverse complement strand
GCTATACCTCGTATAAAATCGTAGTATTTTATTAGAAGCCACACACTACATGTGACCCCTCATAACATTATTTACTCAAGCTATAGTAAGACGCTTTTAGATCATTCAATTTACGTTCTAACGCCTTGTAATCCTCTTGTGTCGCATTCTCATCTTGTACAAACTCAGTTACTAATTTTAACCCCTCAACTAACTCTGGTACTGGTTCATTGATTCCCGTAGCTAACTGATACAACATTTCAATATTCGCTATCACATCAGTATTACTCGATTGAATGCCCTCAAGTGTATCTGTATCAAATCCATTTTCTAAGCACTTAAACACATCACTATTATTTGATTCTGCATATGTTTGTAATCCATACATAAAATACTCATCTTCAAACAATTGACTGGCCATCATATCGCTAATAGAAAGCTGTTTACCGTCATGTAATTCATAACCTACATAATGCCCCTCTATGCTTCTTATAAGCCCCTCAGTGTGCTTAGGTGACGCTAATTCAAATGATTGCCTTACTTTACAATCTTTAATATATACATGACTAAACAACTTACTATTCATCATCACGTATACCATATCAAATGGATC
>NZ_JAENDM010000327.1:0-593 GCF_019375075.1 Escherichia sp. XD33 | reverse complement strand
CCATGCCGCTTCAACCTCGCGGGAAAAGGCACGGGCTTCTTCCTCCCCGATGCCCAGATAGCGCCAGCTTGGGCGATGACTGAGCCGGAAAAAAGACCCGACGATATGATCCTGATGCAACTGGATGGCGTTGGCGGCATAGCCGTTATTGCGTACCAGATCGTCTGCGCGGGCATTGCCACGGGTAAAGTTGGGCAGCAGGGCTGCATCCACACTTTCACTCGGTGGGTTCCACGCCCGCAACTGCCCACCAAATCCGCTGCCACCGCCGTGATAACCGGCATATTCACGCAGCGATGTCATGCCGTCCGGCCCCAGAAGGGTGGGAATGGTGGACGTTTTCATACATAAAATCCTGCAGGTCCCCTGCGTCGCTGTGTCATGCCGGTCTGCACTTCCAGCTCCGCAATGTATTTTTTCAGGTCAGACACGGAAGTGGCCGTAAACTCCACTCGCCGTCCGTCTTTCTGTACCGTTGCCACCCGTTTACCTGTCATCAGGTCATGCAGTGCCGCACGGGCAGCGGCAAGTTCTTCCTGTCGCGTCATTCATCCTCTCCGGATAAGGCACGGGCGTAATCTGCCAGTGTTTTC
>NZ_JAENDM010000326.1:0-593 GCF_019375075.1 Escherichia sp. XD33 | reverse complement strand
CCATGCCGCTTCAACCTCGCGGGAAAAGGCACGGGCTTCTTCCTCCCCGATGCCCAGATAGCGCCAGCTTGGGCGATGACTGAGCCGGAAAAAAGACCCGACGATATGATCCTGATGCAGCTGGATGGCGTTGGCGGCATAGCCGTTATTGCGTACCAGATCGTCTGCGCGGGCATTGCCACGGGTAAAGTTGGGCAACAGGGCTGCATCCACACTTTCACTCGGTGGGTTCCACGACCGCAACTGCCCTCCAAATCCGCTGCCACCGCCGTGATAACCGGCATATTCGCGCAGCGATGTCATGCCGTCCGGCCCCAGAAGGGTGGGAATGGTGGGCATTTTCATACATAAAATCCTGCAGGTCCCCTGCGTCGCTGTGTCATGCCGGTCTGCACTTCCAGCTCTGCAATATATTTTTTCAGGTCAGACACGGAAGTGGCCGTAAACTCCACCCTTCGTCCGTCTTTCTGTACTGTTGCCACCCGTTTACCTGTCATCAGGTCATGCAGTGCCGCACGGGCAGCGGCAAGTTCTTCCTGTCGCGTCATTCATCCTCTCCGGATAAGGCACGGGCGTAATCTGCCAGTGTTTTC
>NZ_JAENDM010000325.1:0-593 GCF_019375075.1 Escherichia sp. XD33 | reverse complement strand
TGGGATGCTTGCACTTGATGTATCTTTTTTAATTGATATGTCTATTGGTATTGTTGGCTTTTTAATGACATACCTACCGATACAAAAACTCACTTCACGCAAATATTTAAACGAAATTGGTTTGACTAGAAAAGACTATCGCTATATTCGAAATCAGTTAAATCATACACATCAAAAACTTAGAGGTATTTTAAAAACGTATGTCAATATAAGATCAATTAAAGATTTTAGGCAGATTAATGATATATATCAAATTTCACGTTCTATTTATACGACAGTTAGACAGAGACCTGCATCATTTTATAAAGTTGAAGGCTTTTTTTATTCTCATATTGATAATGCATTAAATTTGGTTGATGCATATACACGTCTAGCAAAAATGCCCAAAAAATCAATTAATGAACAGCAAAAATTAGAACAAACACGAATTACTTTGGATGAGGTCAAACGAACATTAATCGCTGATTTAAAGCGTCTCAACGAAGATGATTATGAACGTTTAGATATTGAAATGGAATTAAATAAGTTACATCAAAAGCATCATCAAGATTGATGTAAAATAGCAACTATTGGAGAGATGATTGATGACTGAA
>NZ_JAENDM010000324.1:0-595 GCF_019375075.1 Escherichia sp. XD33 | reverse complement strand
GATCATGTGATTTTTCTGTTTTCACAAAAGTTCCTTTAGTATAACCCATCCATGCAATAAAGTGGTTTACAACGTTCTTTAATGTCCATCCCTTTGGTAAAACTACCTTCATCGTTGATCTAACATCATCATACTTTGAAACTTGTAATTCTACATTAACTAAAGAACGTTTAAAAACTAAATTTGTTGTTTCTACAGTTGTACCATATGCACCTAGGCGTTCAATTGTTTCATTATCATAACGACTCCCAGGTATGTAGATTACTTTTTTTACTTGATTGATAGCCGCTGCTCGACCAAAATTATCTGCTGCGATTAATGTTAAATCTCTTGCTGATGATTGTGTTATTTTGGCAGAATTCTTTGTTGGGTCGATAAAGAATACAGCAATATCTATTTGATTCATTGCGGCAACAACCTGTTCGTAATGAAATATATCACACTGAATCCAAGTCATTTCAACATCATCTGTTTTTTTATTGTCTGGATATTTTGATATAGCAAAAAGTTCAGCATCATTTTCAATCACTTCACTTAAATACTTACCAATATATCCTGTTCCACCTGCTAATAAAACTTTAGGTTTCATCTAAAA
>NZ_JAENDM010000323.1:0-596 GCF_019375075.1 Escherichia sp. XD33 | reverse complement strand
GAACCAGCTAACAAGGTTTATACACAAGGTGTTATCTCTGCAGTATTAAATATTATTTCAGTTGGCATTATTGGGACAAGATTATTAAAAGCATATGCTTCATCTCAAATAAAAAAAGGTAGTTTACGTAAAGAATAATTATTTTGTTGAATCAGATATGTAAATGAATGTAGAAAGGTAATGATATATCATGACTGAACCAATTATCTCGTTCAAAGACTTTAGTTTTCAATATCATAGTCAAGCAACACCTACATTACAGAATATAAATGTTGATATTTATCCGGGAGAAAAAGTATTAGTAGTTGGTGCTTCGGGTAGTGGTAAATCGACTTTTGCAAATTGCATAAATGGATTAATTCCATTTAAAACTAAAGGTAACGTAACTGGGGAACTACATATAAATAATCAAGATGCAACTGTTAGTTGTTTACATGAAAGATCTAATGTTGTTGGTACAGTTTTACAAGATACAGATGGACAGTTCATAGGCTTAACAGCAGCTGAAGATATGGCCTTTTTATTGGAAAATAATTGTGTTGAACAAGATGATATGAAGAAAAATGTGAGTTATTGGGCTGAAAAAGTTGATATGA
>NZ_JAENDM010000322.1:0-598 GCF_019375075.1 Escherichia sp. XD33 | reverse complement strand
AAAATAAAATTCAATATTTAAAACGTTTACATCAATTCAATACATTAGTTTTGATGGAATGACATATCAATTTGTGGTAATTTAGAGTTAAAGATAAATCAGTTATAGAAAGGTATGTCGTCATGAAGAAAATTGCAGTTTTAACTAGTGGTGGAGATTCACCTGGAATGAATGCTGCCGTAAGAGCAGTTGTTCGTACAGCAATTTACAATGAAATTGAAGTTTATGGTGTGTATCATGGTTACCAAGGATTGTTAAATGATGATATTCATAAACTTGAATTAGGATCAGTTGGGGATACGATTCAGCGTGGAGGTACATTCTTGTATTCAGCAAGATGTCCAGAGTTTAAGGAGCAAGAAGTACGTAAAGTTGCAATCGAAAACTTACGTAAAAGAGGGATTGAGGGCCTTGTAGTTATTGGTGGTGACGGTAGTTATCGCGGTGCACAACGCATCAGTGAGGAATGCAAAGAAATTCAAACTATCGGTATTCCTGGTACGATTGACAATGATATCAATGGTACTGATTTTACAATTGGATTTGACACAGCATTAAATACGATTATTGGATTAGTCGACAAAATTAGAGATACTGC
>NZ_JAENDM010000321.1:0-599 GCF_019375075.1 Escherichia sp. XD33 | reverse complement strand
CTGCATGGGTGTTTCATTATATATCCTAGCGCGGCCTTTGGCCGCAACCAAAAAGGTGATTTTTAGTTTATTATAAAGTATAGTAGTATCCTCGTAAATAGTAATCAGACAATTTGGAGGACACTACTTATGAATAAGTTGATGGAATTATATCGAGACAGGATCGTGGGTGCAATAAGCGGTCTGGACAGGATTCGTTTTCGCGGGACATTGCGGTGGTTGGCCAGTGAGCGTGGGATGGGAACATTCATGAACCAAGCGAGAATTCTGCTTAAGGATTTTTCCGGTTGGGTCAATGGGCTTACGGCACAGGTGCGAGACAGTTGTGAATCGCGGGCGAAAGATTTGGGTATCGAGGTGCGGTATTTGATGAGCAGCGGTGTTGATAAGGAGAAGTTGGCTCGCCAGATCGCGGCGGATAAGAGGATTACGGAAGGTTCCATCTGCCTGTTGAGTGTGGTAGAGCCTTGTATTGCGCCGATGGTCAAGGGCAACAAGGCCAGCAAGAAGCTCGAGTTGGTAATGGCGCCCCGCAAGTGTGTCTTTGTGTATCATTATTTTAACGATCCAGTGTTTGGTTTTGGTCATGTTCGTATCCA
>NZ_JAENDM010000320.1:0-600 GCF_019375075.1 Escherichia sp. XD33 | reverse complement strand
TGGTCCAGTACCATCAGCACCAGTGCCACCGTTTTGATGATATCCCGCTGTCCGGGTGACCAGACCAGCAACGACTGCAACCAGGTATCGGTCCGGGCAGCCAGTGAATCGTTACGTGTCGTGTTCGTGTTATCCGTTGTCATCAGCGTTTGTCTTCCTGTATCAGTCTCCGCCCAGGGTTTTCTCTTTCTGCAGGTCACGAACCATATCCCGTTCCATCTGCTGCAGACGCTCCTGCAGCAGATTTTCCCGGGCAATTTCCCTGACAGCTTCCCGCTCCCGTTGTGATTCACGCAGCACACTCTCCGGCAGCGCGGCTTCCCGTTCAGATATGGCAGACCGGTCACGCTCCTGCCCGGCAATCTCCCTGACAGCCTGCTCTGTTTTGCTGTCCGGCAGGTCAGGTTTGTTCTCTGCCATTTTACGGACAATTTCATCTGCGCGGCGTACCGTTTCACGGCGGATGGCCTCTTCAGCCTGCCGCTGTGCCAGTACCTCTGCCGTGACCGGCTCGCCATTTCCGGCTCCCGGCTGGACGCTGTTGTCCGGGATATCCCCCCACACGCGGCCACCGGTGATGGCACCGGGATTCCACGGACG
>NZ_JAENDM010000319.1:0-600 GCF_019375075.1 Escherichia sp. XD33 | reverse complement strand
GCAATTTGTTTTGCCGTTATACCCAGTTCGGCACGAGCATCCCTGAAATACGATATCAGCGGTGCCATTATGTGCTGTTTGAGTTCCCTTTCTTTTGCCGCATAGCCGTCACTTTTGCCGCGATATGGCCCCTGGTAATGTTCAGCAAACAGAACGCGCTCTGTGGCAGGAAAATATGCGCGCAGACTTTCTTTATTACACCCATTCCAACGTCCGGACGGCTTCGCCCAGATGATATGGTTAAGCACGTTGAAACGTTCACGCATCATGATCTCAATATCAGATGCCAGGCGATGCCCACAGAACAGGTAAAGGCTTCCGGCTGGTTTCAGTACCCGCCAGAACTGGGCCAGACAGTGGTCCAGCCACTTCAGGTAATCTTCGTCCCCTTTCCACTGATTGTCCCAGCCGTTGGGCTTCACTTTGAAGTACGGTGGATCGGTAACAATCAGATCAATGGAGTCATCAGGCAGGGACTGAATAAAATGCAGGCAATCAGCGTTGATTAAATCAACACTGTTTATTTTTACAGTATTTTTCATGGATCAGTAAGCGTAACTCTGGTAGGCTCACTCTGCTTTTGCGCTAAAGCAGTGGGCC
>NZ_JAENDM010000318.1:0-601 GCF_019375075.1 Escherichia sp. XD33 | reverse complement strand
TATATCACCATCTTTCTTATATAATAATTATTATTACTTACTATAAATATAACTGTAGTATTGCGCGCGTGTCAATATTTACATGATGATTTCATTTAATAGCCTTTTTTAGCATCGACTTCATTCTCAATTAGACCATTCTTATTGAGAAAATTAACTAGATTGTTTTTAAAAATATCTAATAAGTCATACTTTGCTTCATAATCATTACCAGTTATATGCGCTGTTATAGTTACATTATCCAATTCATATAATTCATGATTAGGTTTCAAAGGTTCATTTTCAAACACATCTAAATATGCATGTCGAATAACTTTACTTTTTAATACTTCTATTAAGAGCGCTTCTTTAACTATGCTACCTCGTCCTATATTTATAAAAAGAGCTTCATCTTTCATTAATTCAAAATGATTTTTCTTTAGTAAATGAATCGTTTCTTGCGTTTCTGGTAAAGCATTTATAACAATGTCAGCATTTGGTAATGTGCTTTCAAGTGATTCGATAGTATATATCTCATCAAACTCATGTTTGTTCTGACCTGACTTACTCAGACCAATTAAATTCATATTAAAAGCCTTTGCTAACTTCGCAGTTCTAGTAG
>NZ_JAENDM010000317.1:0-604 GCF_019375075.1 Escherichia sp. XD33 | reverse complement strand
GAAAAACCGCTGTACCGCCATCGAAACGGGCACATACTGGCAAAGTGGCCGTGAAAGAAAGCAATCAACGATGGTGCTCTGACGGGTTCGAGTTCCGCTGTGATAACGGAGAAAAACTGCGAGTCACGTTCGCGCTGGACTGCTGTGACCGTGAGGCACTGCACTGGGCAGTCACTACGGGCGGCTTCGACAGTGAAACAGTACAGGACGTAATGCTGGGAGCGGTGGAACGCCGCTTCGGCAACGAGCTTCCGGCGTCTCCAGTAGAGTGGCTGACGGATAATGGTTCATGCTACCGGGCTAATGAAACACGGCAGTTTGCCCGGATGTTGGGGCTTGAACCGAAGAACACGGCGGTGCGGAGTCCGGAGAGTAACGGCATAGCAGAGAGCTTCGTGAAAACGATAAAGCGTGACTACATCAGTATCATGCCTAAACCAGACGGGTTAACGGCAGCAAAGAACCTTGCAGAGGCGTTCGAGCATTATAACGAATGGCATCCGCATAGTGCACTGGGTTATCGCTCGCCACGGGAATATCTGCGGCAGCAGGCCAGTAATGGGTTAAGTGATAACAGGTGTCTGGAAATATAGGGGCAAATCCA
>NZ_JAENDM010000316.1:0-606 GCF_019375075.1 Escherichia sp. XD33 | reverse complement strand
TTATATTTTAGTTATTTAGATGCCTTTTTTAAAATTGATTCAAACATTTTGCCGCCATTTTTTTCGATTTCTTTTTCAAGTTTTTCACGGTCTTTTGAAGATAGACTATTGAAATCTTTCGCACCACTATCATCAAAATCAATATCTGCTTTCAATTTTGTGCTGGATTTTAAAATGAAATTAATTGGTTCTTCAGCATATTTGATGCCAATATTTAACGTAGATTTCTGAGTGTTATTTTTTACGTCAGAATCTATATTATTTTCAAAAGTGAATTCATTTTCGTCGCCATATTTATCTAATGCGACAGTGATTTTACCTTTATCTTGACGTTTTGTGCCATCTACTTTTTCTTGGTTATCTAATTTGATTTTTGATTCATCATATTCTGTCTTTTTACCAAATTCGTATTTATCATTGTATTTATTGTCTTTTTCCTTAGAAGATACGCCTTTAATTGTATATTTCGCTTCAGCATACGTGTATTTATCTTGATCGAAATCAAGTGCGTAATCTAGTTTTAACTTATCGTCTTCTAAAGTATTAGTACCTTTGATTTTAGTTTTATTATGTTCTTTGTCTGTAATAGTAATTTCTCGTTTTACA
>NZ_JAENDM010000315.1:0-607 GCF_019375075.1 Escherichia sp. XD33 | reverse complement strand
TGTAGCAGCAACATTAGCATTGGGCACACTGATTGGAGTAACAGTTGTTGAAAATTCGGCGCCAACAAGTAAACAGGCACAGGCAGCAATAACCCCATATTATACTTACAATGGTTATATTGGTAATAATGCTAATTTTATTCTGGATAAGAATTTTATTAACGCGATTAAGTATGATAACGTGAAATTCAATGGTATTAAATTAGCTAAAACGGATACGATAAAAAAAGTAGAGAAATATGATCAAACTTTTAAAGGTGTTTCTGCAAAAGGAAACGAAGCAAGTCAATTGCAATTTGTAGTTAAAAATAATATTTCATTAAAAGATATCCAAAAAGCTTATGGCAAGGACTTGAAAAAAGAAAATGGTAAAACAAAGGAAGCTGATAGCGGTATTTTTTACTATCAAAATGCTAAAAAGACATTAGGAATCTGGTTTGTCGTTGATCATAATAGAGTTGTCGAAGTAACAGTTGGACATACACCATACAAAACAAGTAAATAAAATAATAACATATTAAGGCTAGAGTGTGAGGAGTGATACCGCATTCTAGTCTTTTTTATTATATGATGGTAGTTTTGGTGTCTCCATGATATTGAAATATAT
>NZ_JAENDM010000314.1:0-611 GCF_019375075.1 Escherichia sp. XD33 | reverse complement strand
ACAAATTCTTCCAACTGATCTGCGCGCGAGGCCAAGCGATCTTCTTCTTGTCCAAGATAAGCCTGTCTAGCTTCAAGTATGACGGGCTGATACTGGGCCGGCAGGCGCTCCATTGCCCAGTCGGCAGCGACATCCTTCGGCGCGATTTTGCCGGTTACTGCGCTGTACCAAATGCGGGACAACGTAAGCACTACATTTCGCTCATCGCCAGCCCAGTCGGGCGGCGAGTTCCATAGCGTTAAGGTTTCATTTAGCGCCTCAAATAGATCCTGTTCAGGAACCGGATCAAAGAGTTCCTCCGCCGCTGGACCTACCAAGGCAACGCTATGTTCTCTTGCTTTTGTCAGCAAGATAGCCAGATCAATGTCGATCGTGGCTGGCTCGAAGATACCTGCAAGAATGTCATTGCGCTGCCATTCTCCAAATTGCAGTTCGCGCTTAGCTGGATAACGCCACGGAATGATGTCGTCGTGCACAACAATGGTGACTTCTACAGCGCGGAGAATCTCGCTCTCTCCAGGGGAAGCCGAAGTTTCCAAAAGGTCGTTGATCAAAGCTCGCCGCGTTGTTTCATCAAGCCTTACGGTCACCGTAACCAGCAAATCAATATC
>NZ_JAENDM010000313.1:0-612 GCF_019375075.1 Escherichia sp. XD33 | reverse complement strand
TTACCATCTTTTTCCATTTGTGCTTCCATAATAGCTAGAACAAGTTCTTTTTTATTTAATTTACTATAGTTCGTCAACTTAAGAGTTTTAGCTTTTTGAGTGAGTTCCTTGGTAGTATAGTTCTTGTACAATTCGTGGAATGATTCATACTGAGGAGATGTACGTTCTCTTTCAGGCATATAGTTTACACCCATTTCATTATTTTTTAGTTAGTAAGTAATAGATAGGCATGACAATGCATAAATAACTGTGCTAGCACAATCCCATTATGCTAATCCCCAACCTTTTAAATACATGAATAACTATAGCAAATTTTTATTTTAATTACAAAATCTATTTATAAAAATTGCAAAATTAAAACAGTACACAAAACTTAATTAGTCATGTGCACTGTTTTATTGCGATTTTTAATTCAAAAATCAAATTTATTTAAAATAGCCAGCTATAGATTTCACTTCTAAGAACTCTTCAATACCATAATCGCCCCATTCACGACCTAAACCAGATTGTTTATAGCCACCAAATGGTAAGTCTGGCTTTCTACCTGCTTCGTTTATTTCTACTGTACCTGCTTCAATAGAACGAGCTACTTTATGCAATGTTTCTTTGTCC
>NZ_JAENDM010000312.1:0-613 GCF_019375075.1 Escherichia sp. XD33 | reverse complement strand
ATTGGTATTTCAAGTAATTATATACCGAAAAGTTTTGAATCAGGCATTTATGTATTTAGTGAATCCCAAGTTCCAGGAACAGATGCCTTACAAGCTTTATATTTAGATGATCAAGTAATGGAATTTGATTTAACGCCGAATCGTGCTGATGCTTTAAGTATGATAGGTACTGCTTATGAAGTTGCAGCATTATATAATACAAAAATGACTAAGCCAGAGACAACATCAAATGAGCTTGAGTTATCTGCAAATGATGAACTAACCGTGACAATTGAAAATGAAGATAAAGTACCATATTATAGTGCACGTGTTGTTCACGACGTGACAATTGAACCCTCACCAATTTGGATGCAAGCACGCTTAATAAAAGCAGGTATACGCCCTATTAATAACGTTGTCGACATTTCAAATTATGTGCTATTAGAATACGGTCAACCATTGCATATGTTTGATCAAGATGCGATTGGTTCACAACAAATTGTTGTTCGTCAAGCTAATGAAGGCGAAAAAATGACAACATTAGATGATACAGAACGTGAATTATTAACGAGCGATATTGTCATTACTAATGGACAAACTCCAATTGCATTAGCTGGTGTTATGGGTGGCGATT
>NZ_JAENDM010000311.1:0-613 GCF_019375075.1 Escherichia sp. XD33 | reverse complement strand
TACTATTTTCTATGGAAACGCTCTCTAAATTTCACTTCATTTTCACAAAAAAACACTCATTATTTCAATGACCCACGCAATGATGCGCCTTAAATAATGAGTGCTTTATTAATATGTTAGCCTAAACGATCTTTCAAAAATTCTATCCATTTCGTTGTGGCATGACTTAATTGTTTATCCTTCTTCCAAACAACACCTAATTCCCAATGTACATGCGCATCTTCAATGCGTAGTAGCTTCACATTTCCATTTAGTTGCTCTGAAATTGATGTTGGTAAAATACTAATACCTAATTCATTCGTAACTAAATCTTCTATAACATGCCATTGTGAAATTTGCGCTACAGTATTCGGAACAAAGCCAACGTTTTTAGCATTTTCAATAATTTTATCATTCAAGTAAAAGTCTTTATTAAATAAAATGAAGTCTTCACCTGCTAAATCTTCGAGTTTAACAGTTTCATATTTTGCGAGTCGATGCTCTCTGCTCACGATAAGTCGCAAATCTTCCTTATCTAGGGTAGTATAATCGAAAATATGATGATCGACTGGCAAAGTGGTCACGCCTATATCTACTTCATCATTGATAATTTGCTGCTCAATCGTTTTTCCGC
>NZ_JAENDM010000310.1:0-613 GCF_019375075.1 Escherichia sp. XD33 | reverse complement strand
TTTTCAGAAGGATTATGTGAAATTTTAAATGTATCAAAAAACGTTTCATATGCCGTAATACCAGTTAGCGGTAGACTAACCGCTTCATTAGCACTTATGTTGTGTGGCGCTTTTGCAACTATAGCTTCTGACACCAATTGATATGTCGCATTTGATCCTTGTCTATCTGGCGATCCAGCATAAAATACAACGTCACCCGGACTAAATAATGTAACGTCTGGTCCGATAGCTTCAACAGTACCAATAGCATCAAACCCAAGTACACGAGGTGCTTGAGTGACTTCCATTTGTCGTTGTTTTGTATCTACAGGATTTACACTAATGCTATTTACTTTGACTAAGATATCATCGTTTTCTGGCGTTGGCTTTCTTTGTTCGTATACTTTAAATAAATTTCCTTCTTCCAATTTAAAGGGCTTTTCAAATCCTATCATTTTCATATCGTTTCACCTCATTTATGAACTTATTTCTTATTATACAAAATAGAAGCCATGTGTGCTTGTATCGCAGCATCATGACTCCTTTTTCATTTGAATATATAAATAATTACAGACGACTTTCGTATTACATTTTAGACTTATTTATACCATGTTACTGAACAAATTTGCTTTAG
>NZ_JAENDM010000309.1:0-614 GCF_019375075.1 Escherichia sp. XD33 | reverse complement strand
TTAGTTGGATGAATGTAATCAATTTCAGTTTGTCTTTCAAATTGATGTTCGTATAAAAAATGTCTACGGTGTTCAATAATGAGCCCATTATTTTGTGTTAAATCTGCAGGTTCTTTAGGGACTTCCATCATTAAAAAGTTAATACTTCTAGAATGAACAAGGTTTGATAATAAGTTTAGTTCATGTTCAATTTGATGTAATGTTTGTGTCATTAACTCATCATGGTTGGGTAGGTCTTTTGCGAATAAATAAATTAAAAATGCTGAATTGGTTGTGGCTTCATAATGTGCAGTTGCTAGACTGACAACAACATCGTTTTCTAAGCCTACGATAAAGACATAATCGTTTTCAGTTTTGTTGTTTTCTAATGAGCGTTTGATGATACGTTTATCTTCAGTTAAAGATAAATTTAACTTAGTATCGTAAAGTTTAAGTGCTTCGTTGTAATGTGGATCTTTGACAGATTGAATGGTTTTAAATTCCATAAGAACACCTCCCCAATTTAAATAATATTATAGCATAATCGACTGCTGTAAAAGACTGTTCATAAACTTTTAAATGGTATAAAAAACTGTACTATCTTAAATTAGACAGTACAGTAATCTCATTTTGAA
>NZ_JAENDM010000308.1:0-615 GCF_019375075.1 Escherichia sp. XD33 | reverse complement strand
AAATACCAAGATTTCCTTTTGATAAATTTGAAAAAGGAGAACGAGAGCTTGGCACACAAATGAAAGCAACAGGTGAAGTTATGGCCATTGGTCGAACTTACGAAGAATCATTGTTAAAAGCAATTCGATCACTTGAGTATGGTGTGCATCACTTAGGATTACCAAATGGTGAAAGCTTCGATCTTGATTATATTAAAGAACGTATTTCACACCAAGATGATGAACGATTATTTTTCATCGGCGAAGCAATTAGAAGAGGCACAACATTAGAAGAAATTCATAATATGACTCAGATAGATTACTTCTTCTTACACAAGTTCCAAAACATTATTGATATTGAGCATCAATTAAAAGAGCTTCAAGGTGATTTAGAATATCTTAAATATGCAAAAGATTATGGATTTAGTGATAAAACAATAGCGCATCGCTTTAATATGACGGAAGAAGAAGTATATCAATTGCGTATGGAAAATGATATTAAACCTGTTTACAAGATGGTTGATACTTGCGCAGCTGAATTTGAATCTTCAACACCATATTATTATGGTACATATGAAACTGAAAATGAATCCATAATTACTGACAAAGAAAAAATCTTAGTATTAGGCTCTGGAC
>NZ_JAENDM010000307.1:0-615 GCF_019375075.1 Escherichia sp. XD33 | reverse complement strand
ATATGACATCGAAGGCGATAAATTAGAAGTTGAAGATAAGACGATTTACATGATTAATGACTATGGTCAACTTCAAGCGATTAACAAAGACTTGAGTGGACTTGAAGATGAAGAAACGAAAGAAAATCAAACTGAGTTAGAAGCGGTTATCGATCATATAGAATCTATTACAACGAGATTAGAAATTGAAGAAGTTAAGCGTCCATGGTTACCACCATTGCCAGAAAATGTATATCAAGAAGATTTAGTAGAAACAGATTTTAGAAAATTATGGTCAGATGATGCAAAAGAAGTGGAATTAACATTAGGACTTAAAGACGTACCAGAAGAACAATATCAAGGGCCGATGGTATTACAATTGAAAAAAGCTGGTCACATCGCGTTAATCGGAAGTCCAGGATATGGTAGAACAACGTTCTTACACAACATTATTTTCGATGTTGCAAGACACCATCGTCCTGATCAAGCACACATGTACTTGTTCGATTTCGGTACCAATGGTTTGATGCCAGTCACAGACATACCGCATGTTGCTGATTACTTTACAGTAGATCAAGAAGACAAGATTGCGAAGGCGATACGGAAGATACATGATATTATTTCTGAGCGAAAAAG
>NZ_JAENDM010000306.1:0-616 GCF_019375075.1 Escherichia sp. XD33 | reverse complement strand
CACTAATAATAGACGTCATTGTTTTTTCATCCAACGGCGTAACTGGACTTTCATTTTTATCAATATAAATCATTTCAATTACACTCCCCTAAGACTGACGTATTAAAATAGACTGCTGGTGATTGTATAATGCTTCAACATGAGCAATATGTTGTGCTGAATCAGCAATTTGTTCAAACGTATCTTTTGATAAATGGATGACCGTGTTCCGTGTTAAGAAATCATTGACCGATAACCCATTAGTAAATCTAGCTGTTCTATTTGTAGGTAATACATGACTTGGACCTGCAGCGTAATCTCCTATGACCTCTGGCGAATAATGTCCAATAAACAATGCGCCCACATATTTCACTTTTTCAATATATGGTTGAGGATTTACTGTTTGAATCGACGCATGTTCAGGCGCGATTGTATTCATGACATGGCATGCTTCATCAAAATTACTAGCATGGATAAGGTAGTGTTGATTAGCGATACTTTTAGAAACAATGTCGTATCTGTCCACATTAGGCAATGCTTTAGCAATACGTGATTCTAAATCTTTAAGGACTTGCGCATCTTCACTAATGACATATGTACGTGCTAATTCATCATGTTCTGCTTGCGCAAATACATC
>NZ_JAENDM010000305.1:0-618 GCF_019375075.1 Escherichia sp. XD33 | reverse complement strand
CCACAGACCCGGCAGGTAACCGCCTGCCCGACCCGGAGCTGCACCCGGACAGCACCCTCAGCATGTGGCCGGATAACCGTATCGCCCGTGACGCGCACTATCTTTACCGGTATGACCGTCACGGCAGGCTGACAGAGAAAACCGACCTCATCCCGGAAGGGGTTATCCGCACGGATGATGAGCGGACTCACCGGTACCATTACGACAGTCAGCACCGGCTGGTGCACTACACGCGGACACAATATGAAGAGCCGCTGGTCGAAAGTCGCTATCTTTACGACCCGCTGGGCCGCAGGGTGGCAAAACGGGTGTGGCGGCGTGAACGGGACCTGACGGGCTGGATGTCGCTGTCACGGAAACCGCAAGTGACCTGGTACGGCTGGGACGGCGACCGGCTGACCACAATACAGAACGACAGAACCCGCATCCAGACGATTTATCAGCCGGGGAGCTTCACGCCACTCATCAGAGTTGAAACCGCCACCGGTGAGCTGGCGAAAACGCAGCGCCGCAGCCTGGCGGATGCGCTTCAGCAGTCCGGCGGCGAAGACGGTGGCAGTGTGGTGTTCCCGCCGGTGCTGGTGCAGATGCTCGACCGGCTGGAAAGTGAAATCCTGG
>NZ_JAENDM010000304.1:0-621 GCF_019375075.1 Escherichia sp. XD33 | reverse complement strand
GACGTTGTAGAAAACCGTAGACAATTTATAGAAGATAATGCAGTTTATGCAAACTTAGACTTCTAAGCGCTGTGAACTGAACTTTTGAAGGAGGAACTCTTGATGGCTGAATTACCTCAATCAAGAATAAATGAACGAAATATTACCAGTGAAATGCGTGAATCATTTTTAGATTATGCGATGAGTGTTATCGTTGCTCGTGCATTGCCAGATGTTCGTGACGGTTTAAAACCAGTACATCGTCGTATACTATATGGATTAAATGAACAAGGTATGACACCGGATAAATCATATAAAAAATCAGCACGTATCGTTGGTGACGTAATGGGTAAATATCACCCTCATGGTGACTCATCTATTTATGAAGCAATGGTACGTATGGCTCAAGATTTCAGTTATCGTTATCCGCTTGTTGATGGCCAAGGTAACTTTGGTTCAATGGATGGAGATGGCGCAGCAGCAATGCGTTATACTGAAGCGCGTATGACTAAAATCACACTTGAACTGTTACGTGATATTAATAAAGATACAATAGATTTTATCGATAACTATGATGGTAATGAAAGAGAGCCGTCAGTCTTACCTGCTCGATTCCCTAACTTATTAGCCAATGGTGCATCA
>NZ_JAENDM010000303.1:0-621 GCF_019375075.1 Escherichia sp. XD33 | reverse complement strand
CGTGCTTTATTAAACAGTCGTAAAGATGCTAAATAAATTGGAAGTTACCTAAAATAAAAAAGCACGCCAAAACGTTAGCATTGTTTTCTAACGTTTGGCGTACAACTATTTAATTCAGTATATTAATTATTGCCAAGTAATTTCGCTGATTTCACCAGAACCAACCACTGGAATATTTTTTCTATGTTCTTCTAATGGGCGAGTGATATCGAATGTATAATAACCATTTTTACCACCGTCTTTGATTTTTACTACAGCTCTTGTATTGCCTTTACCCATCTTTTTAGCTATTACATATAAGTCTTCAACAGTTTTACCTTTATAGTGTTCGTTTTTTTCATCGGCTTCTTTTATTAATTTATCAGCACGTTCATCGTCCTTTTTAGCTTGATCTGCTAAATTTTTAGCGATTTCTAAACCTCTCCATTCATAACTAAAGAAAGCTTTAGCATCATTAGTTTGAGTTAAAAGACCTGCAGCGATTACTGTAGATGCGATAATAGTTTTTGTGATATTTTTTTTCATAATAAGTTCTCCCTGTAAAATAAATTTGTACTTACTAATGCGAGTACACTGCTATTTTACAAACGGTTTCATGCATTTACCAGTTAACACTTCATT
>NZ_JAENDM010000302.1:0-622 GCF_019375075.1 Escherichia sp. XD33 | reverse complement strand
TGCATCAGGATCATATCGTCGGGTCTTTTTTCCGGCTCAGTCATCGCCCAAGCTGGCGCTATCTGGGCATCGGGGAGGAAGAAGCCCGTGCCTTTTCCCGCGAGGTTGAAGCGGCATGGAAAGAGTTTGCCGAGGATGACTGCTGCTGCATTGACGTTGAGCGAAAACGCACGTTTACCATGATGATTCGGGAAGGTGTGGCCATGCACGCCTTTAACGGTGAACTGTTCGTTCAGGCCACCTGGGATACCAGTCCGTCGCGGCTTTTCCGGACACAGTTCCGGATGGTAAGCCCGAAGCGCATCAGCAACCCGAACAATACCGGCGACAGCCGGAACTGCCGTGCCGGTGTGCAGATTAATGACAGCGGTGCGGCGCTGGGATATTACGTCAGCGAGGACGGCTATCCTGGCTGGATGCCGCAGAAATGGATATGGATACCCCGTGAGTTACCCGGCGGGCGCGCCTCGTTCATTCACGTTTTTGAACCCGTGGAGGACGGGCAGACCCGCGGTGCAAATGTGTTTTACAGCGTGATGGAGCAGATGAAGATGCTCGACACGCTGCAGAACACGCAGCTGCAGAGCGCCATTGTGAAGGCGATGTATGCCGCCACCATTGA
>NZ_JAENDM010000301.1:0-623 GCF_019375075.1 Escherichia sp. XD33 | reverse complement strand
GTGTATTTGCTTTGCCAGGCTTAATTTTGTAATCAAAATGTATGTTATTATTTTCTATTACCTCATTGAAATGATAATTTTCATAACGTTGTTTTAAGAGTTCAGCTAATTCAATATCATGTGTTGCTGCAATAACTCTAAAGTTAGATTTTTCATGTAAAAATGATAGTACTGATTCTGAAGCGGCAATTCGTTCAGTTGTGTTGGTACCTTTAAAAATTTCATCTATAAAGCAGTATATTTTTTGATTATCTGGAATTTCAACAATACGCTTAATAGATTTTAATTCAGCCATAAAATAACTATCGCCTGATAACACATCATCGGCATTTGCCATTGACGTGAACACAATTCCAGGTTGATATACAAATTTGCTTGCGGTAACTGTTTGTATAGCCGATGCAAGAATAATGTTTATTGCTATGGATTTCATAAATGTTGATTTACCCGAAGCATTAGACCCAGTTAACAGTATATTTTGTGAAAGTGAGAAATCATTGGCTACTGCATCTGCTATGAGTGGATGTGTTAACTCAGAGAATACTATGCCATCATTTGTATCATCAATTTGTGGTTCAGTATAACATTCTAGCGTTCTACGATACATTGCTAATGCATAATGA
>NZ_JAENDM010000300.1:0-625 GCF_019375075.1 Escherichia sp. XD33 | reverse complement strand
AGCGTATGCGGCTATTGAACGTATTTTAAATGAATATTTTAGAGAAGAAAATTTATATCAAGTACCACCTCAAAATCATCAATGGTCTATACAATTATCTGAGCTCGAAACGTTAACAGGTCAATTCGCTTATTGGTCTGCGATGGGGCATCATATGTATCATCCAGAAGTATGGCTTATTGATGGTAAAAGTAAGAAATTAACAACATATAAAGAAGCCATTGCGCGTATTTTACAACATATGGCTCAAAGTGCAGATAATCAAACGGCAGTGCAACAACATATGGCGCAAATTATGTCTGACATCGATAATAGCATTCATCGCACGGCGCGTTATTTGCAAAGTAACACAATAGACTACGCAGAGGATCGCTATATCGTTTCAGAACAATCTTTATATGTAGGTCATCCATTTCATCCGACTCCTAAGAGTGCAAGTGGGTTTTCAGAAGCAGATTTAGAGAAATATGCACCCGAATGTCATACGTCATTCCAATTGCATTATTTAGCTGTGCATCAAGATGTTCTGCTCACGCGCTATGTAGAAGGTAAAGAAGATCAGGTTGAGAAAGTGTTGTATCAATTAGCAGATATAGACATATCAGAGATACCTAAAGATTTTATT
>NZ_JAENDM010000299.1:0-626 GCF_019375075.1 Escherichia sp. XD33 | reverse complement strand
ATTTATTGCATGAAGAATGTGTTGAACATGATGTGCAACCGATTCTAGATGTTGGCATTTTCGGTGGATTCGTTGGGAGTCGTGAACATTTTGGTATGAATTACAATGCAGATGTGCGCATGCCTCATGATCGAGCATGGGATTTTATTTATAACAATGGTGTATCAGTTGCCTATCTTAGCTTTGCTGAGGTTGATCAATACGGCAATGTCAACGTGTCTTACTTCAATGACCGACTAAATGGATGTGGCGGCTTTATAGACATTACGCAATCTGTAAATAAAATTATCTTTTCAGGTACTTTTGTAGCTGGCAGTCATGTCTCATGTCATAATCAACGATTAAACATTGAAACTGAAGGACAAAACCAGAAATTTGTATCAGATGTGAGCCATATCGACTTTAATGCACGATATTCACAATCACTCGAGCAAGAAGTCTATTTTGTTACTGATCGTGCAGTATTCGAGCTCACCAATCAAGGCTTGAAACTAATTGAAATTGCACCAGGTCTTGATTTGCATAAAGATATTTTGAATCAAATGGCTTTTAAACCAATTATTGCTGATCATTTAAAATTAATTGATACCAGCATTTACAAAGAAAAATGGGGACAACTTAAACAA
>NZ_JAENDM010000298.1:0-626 GCF_019375075.1 Escherichia sp. XD33 | reverse complement strand
AAAATGTTTCTGCAATAGATGCAATAAACATACAAATTACTTTGGAGGCGAATCAAATGAAAAGTATCACGTTTGAAGAACATTATGTCATTGAAGATATTCAAAAAGAAACGATGAATGCGATGTCAGCAGATCCTAAAGGTGTACCGATGAAAATAATGTTAGAAGGCCTTGAAAAAAAGACAGGTTTTACAAATGCCGACGAATTATCACATCATGATGAACGTATCCAATTTATGAATAATCAAGACGTTCAAATTCAAGTCTTATCTTATGGAAATGGATCTCCTTCAAATTTAGTTGGTCAGAAAGCCATTGAATTATGTCAAAAAGCAAATGATCAATTGGCAAACTATATTGCACAATATCCCAATCGCTTTGTAGGCTTTGCAACTTTACCTATCAATGAGCCTGAAGCCGCAGCGCGAGAATTCGAACGTTGCATCAATGATTTAGGATTCAAAGGTGCGCTCATTATGGGACGTGCACAAGATGGTTTTCTTGATCAAGACAAATATGACATTATTTTCAAAACAGCTGAAAATTTAGACGTACCGATTTATCTACATCCCGCGCCAGTTAATAGTGACATTTATCAATCATACTATAAAGGAAATTATCCTGAA
>NZ_JAENDM010000297.1:0-632 GCF_019375075.1 Escherichia sp. XD33 | reverse complement strand
TAAAGACAATGCGAATACAGCCATTGATCAGTTACCAAACTTAAATCAACCACAAAAAACAGCATTAAAAGACCAAGTGTCACATGCAGAACTTGTTACAGGTGTTAATGCTATTAAGCAAAATGCTGATGCATTAAATAATGCAATGGGTACGTTGAAACAACAAATTCAAGCAAACAGTCAAGTACCACAATCAGTTGACTTTACACAAGCGGATCAAGACAAACAACAAGCATATAACAATGCAGCTAACCAAGCGCAACAAATCGCAAATGGCACACCAACACCTGTATTGACGCCTGATACAGTAACACAAGCAGTTACAACTATGAATCAAGCGAAAGATGCATTAAACGGTGATGAAAAATTAGCGCAAGCGAAACAGGATGCTTTAGCAAATCTTGATACGTTACGCGATTTAAATCAACCACAACGTGATGCGTTACGTAATCAAATCAACCAAGCACAAGCGTTAGCTACAGTTGAACAAACTAAACAAAATGCACAAAATGTGAATACAGCAATGGGTAACTTGAAACAAGGTATTGCGAATAAAGATACCGTCAAAGCAAGTGAGAACTATCATGATGCTGATGCCGATAAGCAATCAGCATATACAAATGCAGTGTCTC
>NZ_JAENDM010000296.1:0-635 GCF_019375075.1 Escherichia sp. XD33 | reverse complement strand
ACGGTTCATATCACCTTACCGACGCTTATCGCAGATTAGCACGTCCTTCATCGCCTCTGACTGCCAGGGCATCCACCGTGTACGCTTAGTCGCTTAACCTCACAACCCGAAGATGTTTCACTTCAGAGTTGCGAAAATTTGAGAGACTCACGAACAACTTTCATTGTTCAGTGTTTCAATTTTCAGCTTGATCCAGATTTTTAAAGAGCAAATATATCAAACAAGACTTAACAGTCTGTTTTGAGATATTGAGGTCGGCGACTTTCACTCACAAACCAGCAAGTGGCGTCCCCTAGGGGATTCGAACCCCTGTTACCGCCGTGAAAGGGCGGTGTCCTGGGCCTCTAGACGAAGGGGACACGAAAATTGCTTATCACGCGTTGCGTGATATTTTCGTGTAGGGTGAGCTTTCATTAATAGAAAGCGAACGGCCTTATTCTCTTCAGCCTCACTCCCAACGCGTAAACGCCTTGCTATTCACTTTTCATCAGACAATCTGTGTGAGCACTGCAAAGTACGCTTCTTTAAGGTAAGGAGGTGATCCAACCGCAGGTTCCCCTACGGTTACCTTGTTACGACTTCACCCCAGTCATGAATCACAAAGTGGTAAGCGCCCTCCCGAAGGTTAAGCTACC
>NZ_JAENDM010000295.1:0-638 GCF_019375075.1 Escherichia sp. XD33 | reverse complement strand
AAATGGAAATGATGTAATGACAGAATGGAGGACAACATGATTTATGCAGGTATTTTAGCAGGAGGTATTGGTTCGAGAATGGGGAACGTGCCATTACCAAAACAATTTTTAGATATTGATAATAAACCGATTTTAATCCATACAATTGAGAAGTTCATTTTAGTGAGTGAATTTAATGAGATTATTATCGCAACGCCAGCACAGTGGATTTCCCATACACAGGATATTTTAAAAAAATATAACATTACAGATCAACGTGTCAAAGTAGTTGCAGGTGGTACGGATCGAAACGAAACAATTATGAACATTATCGACCATATTCGCAATGTAAATGGAATTAATAATGATGATGTGATTGTAACTCATGATGCCGTAAGACCATTTTTAACTCAACGTATTATTAAAGAGAACATTGAAGTAGCAGCCAAATATGGTGCAGTAGATACAGTCATTGAAGCAATTGATACTATTGTAATGTCTAAAGATAAACAGAACATACACAGTATCCCCGTAAGGAATGAAATGTATCAAGGCCAAACACCACAATCATTTAATATTAAATTATTACAAGATAGTTATCGCGCCTTAAGTAGTGCACAAAAAGAAATCTTATCAGATGCATGTAAAATCATTGTCGA
>NZ_JAENDM010000294.1:0-641 GCF_019375075.1 Escherichia sp. XD33 | reverse complement strand
AAAGGGACAACAGGTGATGGCGTTGAAAGTGTAACGGGCTACACTGGTCATGACGCTGCTAAACTACGTGATTATAATGAAACACATCATGCTTTGTCTGGATATGAAATGATTGATGCAGTCAAAGGTGCCATTGCAACAAATGAAGTCAATGCTGCGATGGGTATTATTTGTGCAACGCCAACAGCTGGTTCCTCGGGTACCATTCCCGGTGCACTTTTTAAATTAGAAAAAACACATGATTTAACAGAAGAGCAAATGATTGACTTCTTATTCACTTCAGCATTGTTTGGGCGTGTCGTAGCAAACAATGCAAGTGTAGCTGGTGCAACAGGTGGCTGCCAAGCTGAAGTTGGTTCAGCATCTGCAATGGCGGCAGCTGCAGCAGTAGCTATATTCGGAGGATCACCAGAAGCATCCGGGCACGCTATGGCATTAGCGATAAGTAATTTATTAGGTTTAGTTTGTGACCCAGTAGCCGGACTTGTTGAAATTCCTTGTGTTATGAGAAATGCAATTGGTTCGGGTAACGCTTTAATTTCAGCAGATTTAGCATTAGCAGGTATTGAAAGTAGAATACCTGTTGATGAAGTTATTGAAGCAATGGATAAGGTTGGTCGTAACCTTCCTGCATCATTACG
>NZ_JAENDM010000293.1:0-643 GCF_019375075.1 Escherichia sp. XD33 | reverse complement strand
AAAACATCCAGTGAATGATAAGATAATAAACGTACATACTAATAACTAGTAAATCGCAGAAGTAAATTTTATTAGAGTTAAACAATACATGATTAAAGGATGGTTAACATGACTAAAACAAAAATTATGGGCATATTAAACGTCACACCTGATTCATTCTCAGATGGTGGAAAATTTAATAATGTTGAATCAGCAGTAACTAGAGTGAAAGCGATGATGGATGAAGGTGCTGACATTATAGATGTTGGAGGTGTTTCAACGAGACCCGGCCATGAAATGGTTTCATTAGAAGAAGAGCTGAACAGAGTATTACCTGTTGTTGAGGCTATTGTCGGTTTTGATGTGAAAATTTCAGTCGATACATTTCGAAGTGAGGTTGCTGAAGCTTGTTTAAAGCTAGGTGTTGATATTATTAATGATCAATGGGCGGGGCTGTATGATCATCATATGTTCCAAGTTGTAGCCAACTACGATGCGGAAATTGTTTTAATGCATAACGGCAATGGCGAACGTGAGGAACCAGTTGTTGAAGAAATGTTGACATCTTTACTTGCACAAGCCCATCAAGCTAAAATGTCAGGTGTTTCAGTAGATAAAATTTGGCTAGATCCGGGAATTGGTTTTGCCAAGACAAGAGAAGAGC
>NZ_JAENDM010000292.1:0-645 GCF_019375075.1 Escherichia sp. XD33 | reverse complement strand
ACCGGCTGGCCGCACTCTGGCAGGCGCTGCCGGAAGAACTCCGCTTAAGTCCGCATCGTTATCTGGCGACAAACAGTCCGCAGGGGCCGTGGTGGCTGCTCGGCTGGTGTGAGCGGGTGGCAGGGCATCGGCGTTTTACTATAACCACCACAGCCAGTTAACGTCAGCCACCGGGCCTGACGGGCTGGAAATACGCCGGGAATATGATGAATCCGGCCGTCTGATTCAGGAAACCGCCCCTGACGGCGATATCACCCGCTACCGTTATGATAATCCACACAGTGACCTCCCCTGCGCAACGGACGATGCCACCGGCAGCCGGAAAACCATGACGTGGAGCCGTTACGGCCAGTTGCTGAGCTTCACCGACTGTTCCGGCTACCAGACCCGTTATGACCATGACCGCTTCGGGCAGATGACGGCGGTGCACCGCGAGGAAGGGCTGAGCCAGTACCGTGCATACGACAGCCGTGGACAGTTAATTGCCGTGAAAGACACGCAGGGCCATGAAACGCGGTATGAATATAACGCCGCCGGTGACCTGACCACCGTCATTGCCCCGGACGGCAGCAGAAACGGGACACAGTACGATGCGTGGGGAAAGGCCATCTGTACCACGCAGGGCGGGCTGACGCGCAGTATGGA
>NZ_JAENDM010000291.1:0-647 GCF_019375075.1 Escherichia sp. XD33 | reverse complement strand
AAGAACATGGCTTAGACATGATTGTGATTGACTACTTACAGTTGATTCAAGGTAGTGGTTCACGTGCGTCCGATAACAGACAACAGGAAGTTTCTGAAATCTCTCGTACATTAAAAGCATTAGCCCGTGAATTAGAATGTCCAGTTATCGCGTTGAGTCAGTTATCTCGTGGTGTTGAACAACGACAAGATAAACGTCCAATGATGAGTGATATTCGTGAATCTGGTTCGATTGAGCAAGATGCCGATATCGTTGCATTCTTATACCGTGATGATTACTATAACCGTGGCGGCGATGAAGATGATGACGATGATGGTGGTTTTGAGCCACAAACGAATGATGAAAACGGTGAAATTGAAATCATCATTGCTAAGCAACGTAATGGTCCAACAGGCACAGTTAAGTTACACTTTATGAAACAATATAATAAATTTACCGATATCGATTATGCACATGCAGATATGATGTAAAAAAAGTTTTTCCGTACAATAATAATCATTATGATAAAATTGTACGGTTTTTATTTTGTTCTGAACGGGTTGATATATGTTAAGTTTGTGTATTGGAAGTGATGAATTAGTGCTGGAAAAACCTATGTTAAAGGGTTTTTAGGACGTTTATGACTATTTGTAAAAATGATTTTTCTT
>NZ_JAENDM010000290.1:0-647 GCF_019375075.1 Escherichia sp. XD33 | reverse complement strand
TAAACCTTGTTTTTAAAGGGATTTGGGTCGCTTTTTTCTTTGCAATTTACTTGTTCGTTATTTTCACTTCATAATGAAAATTTTTGTAGTATTTTAGATTAAAAAATGATTCAATACTTACTTTTCATGTACTATCGTTTCAATCATGTTTTGGTCAAAAAACGTATTTTCATCATATACGTTTATACCTTCATTAATGAGTAAAGCAGTTGCCACACCTACACCCTTTTTCTTATTTCCTGTAAAATTCCCATCATATATTTCTTGAGATCCACAAGATGGACTATTTGCTTTTAAAATAACTGTATCACATGGATATTTTTTCAAAATTTTTAGCGTAACTATCGCTCCATGTTTATAATCGTCAGTTACGTCTTTGTTCGAAATAGTAATAACCTTTGCAACGTTATTCCACACATCAAAACCATCTCCACCAATAATTTCTGCAGGTTCTCTAGGAATTAGTAATCCACCAAGTAATTCTGGACATGCGTGAATAGCTTTTCCGCTGTCTATTAATTTTTTCAATCTAACATCCAATTGATTGCCACCATCGTATCTTACATTTTCGCCTATCAAACACGAACTAATTAAAATCATCCCAACCACCTATAAATCATTTTGCTTTAATTTATTTGTCGTATTGC
>NZ_JAENDM010000289.1:0-649 GCF_019375075.1 Escherichia sp. XD33 | reverse complement strand
TCAATCTTGATACTGCATGTTTTTCCATATATTCACTCATATCAATACGAATCATATGTTTTTCAGAATCAAATAATGATGCAGCTAATGATTTAGCTAATTCAGTTTTACCTACCCCAGTTGGACCTAGGAATAAGAAACTACCAATAGGTCTGTTTGGATCTTTAATACCTGCTCTTGCTCTAACTACTGCATCTGAAACCAGGTCAACCGCTTTATCTTGGCCTACAACACGTTTATGCAAGATATCACTTAAGTGAAGTAATTTTTCACGTTCTGTTTCAACTAATTTTGAAACTGGTATGCCTGTCCATTGGCTGACAATATCGCCAATTTCTTCGTCTGTTACAACTTCACGAATCATTCGATCTGTATCTTCACCTTGCTCATCTTGGAAATTATCCTCTAATTCTCTAAGTTCTTTTTCCAATTGAGGAATTGTTCCATATTGTAGTTCAGCTGCTTTTTCTAAATTGTTATTTGTTTGTGCATCTTCCAACGCTTGTCTACTTTCATCTAGTTGCGCACGTTTTCCTTGTAAATTTGCTATTTTTTCTTTTTCTGATTCTACACGAGATTGAAGTGCTGCTTGTTTCTCTTTTTCATTGGCAAGCTCTTCTTGTAGTTCTTGTAATCTCTGTTTGCTCGC
>NZ_JAENDM010000288.1:0-650 GCF_019375075.1 Escherichia sp. XD33 | reverse complement strand
ACGGTTCATATCACCTTACCGACGCTTATCGCAGATTAGCACGTCCTTCATCGCCTCTGACTGCCAGGGCATCCACCGTGTACGCTTAGTCGCTTAACCTCACAACCCGAAGATGTTTCTTTCGATTCATCATCGTGTTGCGAAAATTTGAGAGACTCACGAACAACTTTCGTTGTTCAGTGTTTCAATTTTCAGCTTGATCCAGATTTTTAAAGAGCAAAACTTCGCAGTGAACCTTTGCAGGTACACTCTGAAGTATTTTTTATTTAATCACTACAGAGATGGTGGAGCTATGCGGGATCGAACCGCAGACCTCCTGCGTGCAAAGCAGGCGCTCTCCCAGCTGAGCTATAGCCCCATAACATGTAGTTAAAACCTCTTCAAATTTGCCGTGCAAATTTGGTAGGCCTGAGTGGACTTGAACCACCGACCTCACCCTTATCAGGGGTGCGCTCTAACCACCTGAGCTACAAGCCTGTAGAGGTTTTACTGCTCATTTTCATCAGACAATCTGTGTGAGCACTTCAAAGAACGCTTCTTTAAGGTAAGGAGGTGATCCAACCGCAGGTTCCCCTACGGTTACCTTGTTACGACTTCACCCCAGTCATGAATCACAAAGTGGTAAGCGCCCTCCCGAAGGTTAAGCTACC
>NZ_JAENDM010000287.1:0-651 GCF_019375075.1 Escherichia sp. XD33 | reverse complement strand
AATGCATTAAGTATAAAACAGTGTTTTTACGATCTTCAGCAGCTTTTGGATGATCATAAATATTATAGTTGTTTGGAACCTGAGGTAAACCGGCTAAATAAGCTTCTTCCGCTAAGTTTAAATCTTTTAAATCTTTATTAAAGTAGTACTTTGCAGCAGCTTTAATACCTGTTACGCCATCAGAATAGTAAATTTTATTTAGATATACTTGGAAGATATCATCTTTACTATACTCTTGTTCTAAACGATATGATAAGTATGCTTCTTGAGCTTTACGTCCAATAGATTTATGTTGTGATAAAAATGCATCTTTAACAACTTGTTGTGTTAATGTTGAGGCACCTTCAGAACCAAATCCACCAGTCAAGTTCTTACCAATTGCACCGAATAAACGTTTATAATCAAGTGCGCCATGTTCGTAGAAACGATTGTCTTCAGTTGCAAGTACTGCGTCTTTCATTGATTTCGGCACGTCTTTTAAATTTACATGCTCATGTCTTTGGCCATTATCTAATGTTTTAACAAGTTCTCCGTTCTTGTCATATATCTTTGCAGGAATCGGATCTTGTAATTTAGCTTCGGTAAAAGCAGGTGCTTTCCAAGCATAATAAGCAAACAATAAGATACCTAGTAAAAGAACAACGAAAAATG
>NZ_JAENDM010000286.1:0-652 GCF_019375075.1 Escherichia sp. XD33 | reverse complement strand
ACCAGTTGAACCTGTTTGAGGGACACTTGTACCACCTGTAGCAATCACAAGTGAATGACTTACATAGCTGCTGCTTTGAGTATGTACAGTGAAAGTTTGGTCTGTATTAACTTCGATTCTACTAACAGCTTCTTCTTCTTTAATCGTTACATGTTGGCGTTCGATAGTTGTCACTAATGTATCAACCACGTCTTGTGCTTTGTTGGAAACTGGAAACATACGCCCGTGATCTTCTTCTTTTAATTTAACACCCCTAGACTCAAAAAAATCTATGATGGATTCATTATCAAAAATTGAAAAGGGACTATATAAAAATTTCCCATTTCCAGGAATGTTCTTAATAATTTCAGCATATGGTAATCGATTAGTTACGTTACATCTACCGCCACCAGATATTTTGAGTTTACGACCTAGACCTTTCTTTTTTTCAATGAGTAACACATTGCTACTTTGTTCGCTTGCAGCTACTGCCGCCATTAAGCCGCTAGGTCCGCCACCGATAATAATTGTTTGATACATATACGCTTCCTCCAAATTTGTTACTGGACATTCAATTGCTATTTTATAGTACTTTTTTAAACTTTGCTATATCTCTTGTGTTATGAGATGACAATTATGTTGAATATATTTATAATGTGAACTTCATAAAAAT
>NZ_JAENDM010000285.1:0-652 GCF_019375075.1 Escherichia sp. XD33 | reverse complement strand
ATAATTGTCTAATATTTTTAACTGGACGCACCATGCGTTTTAAATTTAATGCACGATTGATACCATTTTCATAAGCAGTTTTAGACACGAATGTCATTGACGTACTTGTAAGGTTTCCGCCGTATTGACCATACATTTTACGGTACTTCATCGGTTCAGATGTAGGTATAGAACCATTTGCATCGCCATTTACGGCAGAGTTAATTAATCCGCCCTTTACAACTAATTCAGGTTTAACACCAAAGAAAATTGGGTCCCATAAGACAATGTCAGCTAGTTTGCCCGGCTCGATAGATCCTACATATTCAGAAATACCATGTGTAATTGCTGGGTTAATTGTATATTTAGCGATATAACGTTTGATGCGATTATTATCATTATGTTCAAAATCACCATCTAAAGGACCACGTTGTTCTTTCATGCGATGTGCTACTTGCCATGTTCGGGTAATTACTTCACCTACACGGCCCATTGCCTGTGAATCGGAACTAATCATACTGAATACACCCATATCTTGCAGAACATCTTCTGCTGCAATCGTTTCTTTACGAATACGTGAATCTGCGAATGCGATATCTTCAGGAATAGCCGCATTTAAATGGTGAGTAATCATTACCATATCTAAATGTTCATCTACAGTATTATGTGTATA
>NZ_JAENDM010000284.1:0-652 GCF_019375075.1 Escherichia sp. XD33 | reverse complement strand
GTTAAGCGTTGATCTGAATTAATATGCGCCCATGAAAATTTACCTTTAACACAAGTTGCAATTTTATTTGCTGGAGAATCATGTGATGGTTGTACTTTTAAAATTTCTCTATCTTTAGTCCAAACTTCAAATGAACAGCCCACACCACAATATGTACATACTGTTTTAGTTTTCTTAATACGCTCTTTACGCATTTCTGCTTCTGAATCTGAGATTGCAAATAGTGGACCATAACCAGGTTCTGCTTTTTTAGTTAAATCAATCATTGCCGCTAATGAACCAGGTTCCGTATCAGTCATATAACCCGCATTACCTTCCATGTTAACTTCCATCATCGCATTACACGGGCATACAGTTGCGCATTGACCACAAGATACACATGACGATTCATTAATCGGTACATCATTATCCCAAATGACACGTGGATGCTCACGATCCCAATCAATTCTAATTGTTTCATTTACTTCAATATCTTGACATGCTTCTACACAACGTCCACATAAGATACATTGATTTGGATCATAACGATAAAATGGGCCGTAATCTTTTTCGTATGGCTTCTCTTTATATTCATACGTTTGATGCTGAAGTCCCCATGCATCCATCGTATTATGAATTTCACAATCACCATTATTATATTCACATACGGTAC
>NZ_JAENDM010000283.1:0-656 GCF_019375075.1 Escherichia sp. XD33 | reverse complement strand
GTTCAAAAACAGAGGCTTTTTCCTCTGCTGTAAATGTTCGTCTCATTCAAAAAACCTCCGCAACCCCATGTTTTCACATAACTGTTGCGTTGACCAATTGAATCTACAACCGCGCTCTTGATGTCAGACTCCCTGAACAGTTCTCGATAATCGGGAAACTCAGAGCGCATTATCCTGTGGTCACACTCTGCCATGTGTTCGGGGTTCATCGCAGCAGCTACAGATACTGGAAAAACCGTCCTGAAAAACCAGACGGCAGACGGGCTGTATTACGCAGTCAGGTACTTGAGCTACATGGCATCAGCCACGGTTCGGCCGGAGCAAGAAGCATCGCCACAATGGCAACCCGGAGAGGCTACCAGATGGGACGCTGGCTTGCTGGCAGGCTCATGAAAGAGCTGGGGCTGGTCAGCTGTCAGCAGCCGACTCACCGGTATAAACGTGGTGGTCATGAACATGTTGCTATCCCTAACTACCTTGAAAGGCAGTTCGCCGTGACCGAGCCAAATCAGGTGTGGTGCGGTGATGTGACCTATAGTGTGCCCGGAGTTCAGGGCGGGCATGGATGCTTAAATGAACCGCGAGTCTGTCTGGAATATTGAACCGGTAACTCACGATGAGAAACCCAACAATCCCACCGGGTGTGACGGTGGAGA
>NZ_JAENDM010000282.1:0-656 GCF_019375075.1 Escherichia sp. XD33 | reverse complement strand
ATTTCTGCTTCGGCAACTGCTTCGTGTTCAACCAATTTAGACTCAACCTCAAATGGTCCAACTCGTTCACCAGCTGTCATAATTACATCATCAACACGTCCTTGGAACCAGAAGTAACCATCTTCATCTTTATATGCCGAATCACCAGATACATACCAGTCTCCAATAAAATATGACTTATATTTTTCTGGATTCTTCCAGATACGATACATCATTGATGGCCAGCCTTTTTTTATAGCAAGGTTGCCCATTCGATTTGGTGGTAATTCATTACCTGCATCATCGATAATTGCAGCTTGAATACCAGGTAATGGTTTGCCCATTGAGCCAAGCTTGACGTCCATCGTTGGATAATTAACAATCATATGTCCACCTGTTTCTGTCATCCACCAAGTATCTAACACCGTTAAACCGTATACTTTTTTCGCCCATTTTATAACTTCAGGATTTAAGGGCTCACCTACTGATAGAATCGAACGTAACGATGACAAGTCATATTTCTCAACAATATCGTCACCAGCACTCATTAACATTCTTAAAGCTGTTGGTGCCGTATACCAAATCGTCACTTTAAAATCTTCAATCATACTATACCAGTGTTCTGGTGAAAAGCGACCACCAGCTATACAATTTGTAGCGCCATTTAACCATTGTGC
>NZ_JAENDM010000281.1:0-659 GCF_019375075.1 Escherichia sp. XD33 | reverse complement strand
TAAACGAAAAAACCACCCTGGCAGGTGGTTTTTCGAAGGTTAGCTAATCCTGGCAGATTGTCTAACCGGGTAACTGGCTTCAGCAGAGCGCAGATACCAAATACTGTCCTTCTAGTGTAGCCGTAGTCAGGCCATCACTTCAAGAACTCTGTAAGCATCTGGACAAATCTCGCTCTGCTAACTCGGTTACCAATGGCTGCTGCCAGTGGTGCTTTTGCATGTCTTACCGGGTTGGACTCAAGACGATAGTTACCGGATAAGGCGCAGTGGTCGGGCTGAACGGGGGGTTCGTGCACACAGCCCAGCTTGGAGCGAACGACCTACACCGGGCCGAGATACCTACAGCGTGAGCTATGAGAAAGCGCCACGCTTCCCGAAGGGAGAAAGGCGGACAGGTATCCGGTAAGCGGCAGGGTCGGAACAGGAGAGCGCACGAGGGAGCTTCCAGGGGGAAACGCCTGGTATCTTTATAGTCCTGTCGGGTTTCGCCACCTCTGACTTGAGCGTCGGTTTTTGTGATGCTCGTCAGGGGGGCGGAGCCTATGGAAAAACGCCAGCGGCGCGGCCTTCTTCCTGTTCCTGGCCTTTTGCTCACATGTTTCTTTTGGCGTTATCCCCTGATTCTGTGGATAACCGCATCACCGTCTTTGAGTGAGCTG
>NZ_JAENDM010000280.1:0-660 GCF_019375075.1 Escherichia sp. XD33 | reverse complement strand
AGGATTTGATGGATCGAACGGATATTTTGTTGGCAATGTCTGTACAACACCAATTTCTCCTTGATAGCCGCCATCTTTAAATAATTTTACTGCTCTTGCATGAGCAACCATCATATTGTGATGTGATTGGAAAACTTTTTCAAAATCATATTTAATACCTGGAGGGAATTTACCTACTAAATATTGACCATCACCAATAGGTCCAATTTCATTGAATGTAGTCCAATATTTTACTTCTGGGAATTCTTTAAAACAATATTCAGCATAATCTACAAAGTAGTCAATCGTTTTACGATTTAGAAAATCGCCATCTTTGTGTAACACTTCTGGTGTATCAAAATGATGCGATGTTACAAATGGTTCAACATGACGTTTATGACACTCTGCAAATAACTTATGGTAATACTCAACACCTTTAGGGTTAACTTCGCCATATCCATTTGGGAAGATACGAGACCATGCAATTGAAATACGGATACCATTAACACCGAATTTTTCACTTAATTCTAAATCCACTGGATATCTGTTATAAAAATCACTCGCTGGTTCTGCAGTGTACCAATAGTTTTCTTCTAAATACGTATCCCATGCTACGCGACCTTTACCATCCGTATTTGTCGCACCTTCTGCTTGATATGCTGCTGTTGCTCCACCAAAAAT
>NZ_JAENDM010000279.1:0-661 GCF_019375075.1 Escherichia sp. XD33 | reverse complement strand
ATCTTTATATTCAACTCTTAATTCATTTTCTTGATTTGTTGAGAAAATGCGCTTCGCTTTTCCTTCATATAATAATGTCATGCTTTAATTACTCCCCTCAAATTTAGCGTACATATCTTGTTCAGTTTGGTTAACATCATTCGTTAGTACAGTCATATGCCCCATTTTTCTGCTATCTTTACGCTCAGACTTACCATAAATATGTAAGTGCCACTCTGGATGTTCATTAAATTCATTTTCCAATAAATCTAAGTCTTTACCTAGTAAGTTCATCATGACTGCAGGCTTTAATAATTCAATTGAATTTGGTAATGATTGTCCGGTAACTGCTAAAATATGAGTATCAAATTGTGAATAATCACATGCTTCAATTGAATAATGTCCGGAATTGTGAGGCCTTGGTGCAATCTCGTTCACATACAATTGGTTGTTACTATCTATAAAAAATTCAACTGTAAATGTTCCAATGAAATGAATCGATTGGATAATTTTATTAACTTGCTCTTTCGCCTCAGCTGTTTTATCTATTCTCGCTGGAACAATTGTTTTGAAAAGTATTTGATTTCTATGCTCATTTTCTTGTAATGGGAAATAAGTGATTTGATTGTTGTTTCCTCTTGTAACAGTAAGTGATACTTCTTTCTTGATATTCAAATATTTT
>NZ_JAENDM010000278.1:0-662 GCF_019375075.1 Escherichia sp. XD33 | reverse complement strand
TCCGCGACAGCAGCCAAAAAATCAGAAACCAACGCGAAAAATAGTGAGGCAGCAGCAAAGGTCAGCGAAACCAACGCTAAAGCGTCAGAGAACAAGGCGAAAGAATATCTCGACAAGGTCGGGGGACTCGTCAGCCCGATGACGCAATACGATTGGCCCGTTGTTACTGGTAGAGAGTCTTTTTACATCAAGATCGCGAAACTTTCCGATCCCGGAAGCAACAATTGCCATGTAACGCTAATGGTTACTAATGCCGGTAACTACGGCTCCCCTTACGGAAACATTGACTTTATCGAGATCTCGGCGCGCGGTCTGCCTTCTTCGCTTACTGCTGATAATGTATCCCGTTACCTGAGTATACGCCGTTTAGGGGCAACCGGGCTGACCGATGACAACCAGATGCGTTACGGCCTGGTTAAAGGTGATGGCTTTATTGAGGTTTGGGCCTTCCAGCGTGCATTTATCAACGGCGCAAAGGTTGCGGTACTGGCGCAGACGGCACGCACGGAATTATACATTCCAGACGGATTTGTTAAGCAAACCGCCGCGCCTTCTGGATATGTTGAAAGCCCCGTTGTAAGGATTTACGACCAGTTAAACAAGCCGACTAAAGCAGATTTGGGTCTTTCTAATGCTATGCTTACAGGCGCTTTCGGTCTTGG
>NZ_JAENDM010000277.1:0-668 GCF_019375075.1 Escherichia sp. XD33 | reverse complement strand
CCACAGTTTAAGTCTTTAGAGACAGAAACTGACGAGAAAAAACTAAGTGCGGCTGAAAATCAGCAGGCGTTTCTTCATCCCATGCGTATTCAGGAAATCACGCAATATATTCTGAATAATTTCCGCCAGAAAACCCACCGTACTTTCCCTGGCTCCAAAGGTTTTAATGCCATGCTGGCAGTAAGCAGCGTGGATGCCGCGAAAGCCTATTACGCGACGTTTAAACGGTTACAAGAGGAAGCCGCTAATAAATCTACTACCTGTAAACCACTGCGTGTTGCGACAATCTTCTCCTTTGCCGCTAATGAAGAACAAAATGCGATTGGTGAAATATCCGATGAAACTTTTGATACCAGCGCAATGGACAGCAGTGCTAAAGAGTTTCTTGACGCTGCAATTCGTGAGTATAACAGCTATTTTAAAACTAACTTCAGCACCGACAGTAAGGGTTTTCAGAACTACTATCGTGATTTAGCCCAACGGGTTAAAAATCAGGATATCGATCTGTTAATTGTCGTGGGGATGTTTTTAACCGGTTTCGATGCTCCAACATTGAACACGCTATTCGTCGATAAAAACTTGCGTTTTCACGGCCTGATGCAGGCATTTTCCCGCACCAACCGTATTTATGATGCAACTAAAACCTTCGGTAATATCGTCACTTTCCG
>NZ_JAENDM010000276.1:0-669 GCF_019375075.1 Escherichia sp. XD33 | reverse complement strand
TCTGCTTCGATATCGTTGAGAGAGTCGTTTTCAAGCTGATACTCGAGTTACGTTGAATTCTGACACGAAAACTCGCGATTTTGATCAAAATTGTAGCTTTTCGACGCTGAAATGGCTGTAAATCGCGAATTCGGGTTCGAAAACAAACAGAAATACGACATCCAACAAAAACTCGCCAAATTATGTAAAATTATGTAAAATTCTGCCATGAAAAATTGATTTTGATTAAAATTGTAACTTTTCGACACGAAAATCGCTGATCGTTGAGTTACGGCGAATTGGGAATCGAAATTGATCAGAGAGACGATATCTAAAATAAACTCGCATTGCTATGACTAAATTCTTCCATGAAAACTCAATTTGTATCAAAATTGTTGATTTTCGTCACGAAAAATGCTCTTACGGCGAATTCTGCATCGAAAACGTTCAGAGAGACGTTATCCAACACAAACTCGCCCTGTGTTACTCAAATTCTGCAACGAGAAATTGATTTCGATAAGTTATGTAGAGTATATTTTCGTCACGAAAATCGCAGTTTCGGCGAAAAAAATCTGCTTTGATATCGTTGAGAGAGTCGTTTTCAAGCTGATACTCGAGTTACGTTGAATTCTGACACGAAAACTCGCGATTTTGATCAAAATTGTAGCTTTTCGACGCTGAAATGGCTGT
>NZ_JAENDM010000275.1:0-672 GCF_019375075.1 Escherichia sp. XD33 | reverse complement strand
TTGCTGTTTTCTTGACGTTCTTTTCGACGTTGTGCACGCCACTTTAATGAGCGACTCATATCATAGTAATGATTAATGACTAAGCTAACCTCAAGTACATTTGTACTATTTTGTTCTTCTTTTAAGCGTAAAATAATATTGTGATTCACAATACGCATAATTTTTTGAACATCTTTGAATGAATTTTCAAATTCTTGCTTCTTAGATTCGTTGTTGTCCTGACATCCTCATTAAGAAAGTTTATTCTGCTTAAAACTTATAATCCACACCCTGAGCAAACGCTCCTTATGACAGAGTATTAAAATAAGCCGATAAAGATACACACCTTTACCGACTATTTAAAATACACTTCACCAATTCATTTTAATTTAATGGATTGAAGTAACTAAATTAATATTATGCTGTTCAATTAAAAGCTTCATACAACCCTACTTTATAAAATGACTATATCTATTTTTCTAATTCAGCTATTGCTTCACTTAAATCTTTAAAAGAATACGTTGGTGGCACATTTTTATTTTGCACATCTTCTAACGTGGATACACCTGTTTGTACATGAATCGTATCCATACCTACGTTAATACCAGACATAATATCGGTATCGTACAAATCGCCTACCATAGCAACTTCGGATTTATCTAGTCCTAAAATTTCTAATGCTTTAACCATAAT
>NZ_JAENDM010000274.1:0-674 GCF_019375075.1 Escherichia sp. XD33 | reverse complement strand
CGTACGGCCCACAGAATGATGTCACGCTGAAAATGCCGGCCTTTGAATGGGTTCATGTGCAGCTCCATCAGCAAAAGGGGATGATAAGTTTATCACCACCGACTATTTGCAACAGTGCCATTCTCACATGCGATCTCGAGTAGCCAGTTGTGGAAAACCGACATAAACATCCCCTGTTACCCTGAAACTCTACTCACCATTTTTTCATAATTATATACAAACAGCCAGAAAGGCTGTTACAGGCGATTTGATCTGCAACCTATTGGTTAAATTAATGTATCAAAAACGATGGTTTCTGTGACACATCCCTATAAGCAGTTGCCTATACAATAAAACGCTCTCCGGCTGTAACAAAACCCGTTACAGTATCAATACAACAAAAACGATGTAACAAAATAGGGTGGCAAAATGATAATCGGCTATGCGCGTAAATCGACACATCTTCAGGATGTAACGCATCAGGTTGATGAACTGACAAAAGCGGGTTGCGAGCAAATCTATCATGAACAGATCTCACGCGGCGGCACTAAACGCGCCAAAAATGGTGCCCCGGAAGGCACTGTTGCAAAGTTAGCGATGAGGCAGCCTTTTGTCTTATTCAAAGGCCTTACATTTCAAAAACTCTGCTTACCAGGCGCATTTCGCCCAGGGGATCACCATAATAAAATGCTGAG
>NZ_JAENDM010000273.1:0-678 GCF_019375075.1 Escherichia sp. XD33 | reverse complement strand
CCATGATAATATTTTCGGCACCCATACCAATCAATGCAATCAATGCTAACGTTACAACATAACTTGGGAATGCCAACATAACATCACACGCACGCATGATTAAGGCGTCAACAAACCCTTGGAAATATCCTGATAAGAATCCTAAAATAGACCCAATAAGTACAGAAACAAATAGCGCAACAAAGACATATAACAAACTTGGTCTAATCGCATAAATTAACCTAGTTAAAATATCTCTACCTAAATGGTCCGTACCTAGTAGATGTTGAAAACTCATGCCAGCAAATTTGTTTGCTGTATCAATATGGTTAGGATCATGAAATGTCACAAGTGGTGCTGCTAATCCTAAAAAGACATATAATACAATAATGCCTAAAGCAATCACTGCACCTTTATCTTGTAATAATCGTTTTAAAATTATCATCGTGCGCCCTCCCTTAATCTTGGATTTAATAGCGCATTAATGATATCTGCTAATGTATTAAATACAATAAATAATACCGCTACAATTAATACATATGCTTGAATGACTGGAAAATCATGTTCAAGTATTGCTTTTAAACTTAATTGACCTAGTCCAGGCCATGCAAAGATATACTCGATAACAACTAGTCCACCCATTATCATTGGTATAGACATACAAAAGATTGATACCGCAACTTGTAAAGCATTACGCAA
>NZ_JAENDM010000272.1:0-679 GCF_019375075.1 Escherichia sp. XD33 | reverse complement strand
GCATAGTTCCTAGCTCAGCGATACGGATAGGTAATTCACGATATGAGTGTGGTTTATTCGCATAAATCATCATATGATGTGGACAGTTCATTGGACGTAATACCATAGATTCAGTTTCGTCTAACTGCATTGGTGGGAACATATCTTCTTGATAGTGATCCCAGTGACCAGATGTTTTGTATAAATCAACATTAGCAAGTACTGGTGTATAAACGTGGTCATACCCCATGCTAACTTCTTTATCAACAATGTAACGCTCAATTTCACGTCTAATTGTTGCACCGTTAGGTAACCATAATGGCAAACCAGCACCAACTAATTGGCTATTTGTGAATAATTCTAACTCTTTACCAATTTTACGATGATCACGTTCTTTACGCTCTTCTAACATTTGTAAATGTGCTTTTAATTCTTTTTTATCAAAGAAAGCAGTACCGTATATACGTTGTAACATTTTGTTGTTACTATCTCCACGCCAGTATGCACCTGCTGTAGATAATAGTTTAAACTCTTTAATTTTAGCTGTTGATGGAACGTGAACTCCACGACATAAATCAGTAAAATCACCTTGACTATATAATGTTACATTTTCATCTTCAGGAATCGCGTCGATTAATTCTAATTTGTATTCATCATTGCTGAATAACTCTTTCGCTTCATCTCGTGAAACCACTTTTCG
>NZ_JAENDM010000271.1:0-681 GCF_019375075.1 Escherichia sp. XD33 | reverse complement strand
GGATTTTTTGAAAAGATTCAATGTGGAATTCCATGAAAAATATTTGTTTGATTGGTTGGAATAATAAAATAAATAATTGCTACCTAAATCCTGCAAACAAGGCAAAGCCTTGTTGCAGGAATAGGATTGAAATGGTAGGATTTCCAAGGTATTCGGCGGTATATTGATAACAAAAAACACCTGAAAGGAGATTCACCATTTCGATGAAGAATATAGCAAAAAAATACAGCAAAAGACAACCGAAAATCAAGGCAGAGATGAGCGGGAAAGGCTTAACGGTACATGCAGGGCTTTTACCGGTATTGAATTTTATGGGTAAGCTGATGTTCCGGGAGAGAGTCCATGAAGCGGTCCATAAGGATCGTGGAGCAAATGCCCGGTATCAGTTTGTCGATGCGGTACAAATGGTAGTGATAGGGTTGATAGCAGGGGCGACATCGATGGTAGAGGTGATGAAGGTGTGTACAGATGAGGTATTGAAGAAGATGTCCGGGTGGAAAGAGGTACCTGTAGATACTACGATAGGACGTATTATGAAGCTGGCGAGTCAGGGAGATATAGTGGAACTGACGGGGGTGATCCACCGGTTTAGGGGAAAGATATGGAAGCGTGCGGTGAGATCAGGCCATAAACTCAGGAGTGCTCTTTGCGAAGTATGGATAGATGTTGATTCTACCGTAG
>NZ_JAENDM010000270.1:0-681 GCF_019375075.1 Escherichia sp. XD33 | reverse complement strand
ACGAACTCGGATACGCCAACGCATGCCCTGGGAAGAGTTGTCTTTTCTTCATAAGGCGCAGGCTGCCTGGAATCGAGTCAATCGGCGATAGGCAGATGGCGCCCGTAGAGCACCGCGGTTCTTGCGGTGTCCGGTGCGCATGTGTTGGTCCTTGAAAATCCGAGGGAGTGAGTGATTTTCGTGCCGAATCGTACCCATATCCGCAGCAGGTCTCCAAGGTGAACAGCCTCTCGTCCACTAGAAGCATGTAGGTAAGGGAAGTCGGCAAAATGGATCTGTAACTTTGGGAAAAAGATTGGCTCTGAGGGCTGGGCCGAGCGGGCCGCAGTTGGAAGCTGTTGTGGCTGCGGTGGGGGACTGCGTCCTGGTTTGCGTGTGGCAACATGCGCGGGCCGGATGCGGACCAGTGCCGTGGCCTGGCAGTGGATGGCTGTGGCTTGGCCGACGGAGATTCACGTCTCTGGTTACGGCTTCGCTCGGCGCAAAACAGCCAACTCAGAACTGGCACGGACCAGGGGAATCCGACTGTCTAATTAAAACAAAGCGTCGTGATGGCTGGTGATCGGTGTTGACACGACGTGATTTCTGCCCAGTGCTCTGAATGTTAAAACGAAGAAATTCGACCAAGCGCGGGTAAACGGCGGGAGTAACTATGACTCTCTTAAGGTAGCCAAATGCCTC
>NZ_JAENDM010000269.1:0-684 GCF_019375075.1 Escherichia sp. XD33 | reverse complement strand
CGACATAGAATAAACCATATCGTTTTTCATAACCATTTGACCAAGAGAACACATCCATTAATGACCAAATAAAGTAACCTTTTACATTTGCACCATCTTTAATAGCATCTGCAATAACGTTTAAATGTTGTCTTACATAATCAATACGTGCATCATCATGAACTGTTTTTTCAGATTCAATAAATTCATCTTTATATCCTAAACCATTTTCAGTGATATAAATCTTATGATAGTTAGGATAATCTTTAACAACACGCATGATTTGATCATATAAACCTTGAGGATAGATCATCCAGTCCCAGTCTGTGCGAGGTACGTCGACATCAAATTCACGTTGTCCGACACCTTTAAGTTGGTATTTAGAACCGCCTTTATCACCTGTCGCATTATGCGTGATTTCAGATTCTCCATCGTAACCTCTCATCAAGTCACTCATGTAGTAATTGATACCTAAGAAGTCGTTTAAATCTTTGGCTGCATCTAAAATGGCATAATCTTTATCTGTAATGTTTAATTTACCGCCATTAACAGATAAGATATGTTGCACACCTTCCATCGTTTCACGAGAATACTTACCTAAATATGTTGCATCTAAGATGAATTTATTATGGATGATATCTTCTAATTCTGCTGCACGAACATCTTCAGGATTTGATGGATCGAACGGATATTTTGTTGGCAATG
>NZ_JAENDM010000268.1:0-687 GCF_019375075.1 Escherichia sp. XD33 | reverse complement strand
TCAGTGAGTGCATCAACAAGCAAATCAGATTCACAAAGTACATCAATATCATTAAGTACAAGCGATTCTAAATCGATGAGTACATCAGAGTCATTAAGCGATTCAACGAGCACAAGTGATTCAGTATCTGGATCATTAAGTGTAGCGGGGTCACAAAGTGTCTCAACAAGCACATCAGACTCAATGAGCACGTCTGAAATGATAAGCGATTCTATGAGTACAAGTGGATCATTAGCTGCATCAGACAGTAAATCAATGTCTGTAAGTAGTTCAATGAGCACGTCTCAGTCAGGTAGTACATCAGAATCATTAAGTGATTCGATAAGTACATCGGATTCTGACAGTAAGTCATTATCATTGAGTACAAGTCAGTCTGGCTCAACAAGCACATCAACATCAACAAGTAGTTCAGTACGTATGTCGGAATCACAAAGTACATCTGGTTCAATGAGCACAAGTCAATCCGATTCAACAAGCATATCAACGTCGTTTAGTGATTCAACGAGTGATAGCAAATCAGCTTCAACTGCATCAAGTGAATCAATATCACAAAGTGTATCAACAAGTACATCTGGTTCGGTAAGTACTTCGACATCGTTAAGTACAAGTAATTCAGAACGCACATCAACATCTATGAGTGATTCCACAAGCTTAAGTACATCAGAGTCTGATTCAACGAGCGACTCA
>NZ_JAENDM010000267.1:0-688 GCF_019375075.1 Escherichia sp. XD33 | reverse complement strand
ATCTAAAAAAGACAAAAATGAAAAATCTAATACAAAGAATCCACAGTTACCAACACAAGATGAATTGAAACATAAATCTAAACCTGCTCAATCATTCAATAACGATGTTAATCAAAAGGATACACGTGCAACATCATTATTCGAAACAGATCCTAGTATATCTAACAATGATGATAGTGGACAATTTAACGTTGTTGACTCAAAAGATACACGTCAATTTGTAAAATCAATTGCTAAAGATGCACATCGTATTGGTCAAGATAACGATATTTATGCGTCTGTCATGATTGCCCAAGCAATCTTAGAATCTGACTCAGGTCGTAGTGCTTTAGCTAAGTCACCAAACCATAATTTATTCGGTATCAAAGGGGCTTTTGAAGGGAATTCTGTTCCTTTTAACACATTAGAAGCTGATGGTAATCAATTGTATAGTATTAATGCTGGATTCCGAAAATATCCAAGCACGAAAGAATCACTAAAAGATTACTCTGACCTTATTAAAAATGGTATTGATGGCAATCGAACAATTTATAAACCAACATGGAAATCGGAAGCCGATTCTTATAAAGATGCAACATCACACTTATCTAAAACGTATGCTACAGATCCAAACTATGCTAAGAAATTAAACAGTATTATTAAACACTATCAATTAACTCAGTTTGACGATGAACGCATGCCAGATTTA
>NZ_JAENDM010000266.1:0-689 GCF_019375075.1 Escherichia sp. XD33 | reverse complement strand
TTAATTACACTGTAAATGATATGCGTCTTTTTGACAACTATATTTGTCAAAACTACACAAAAAAAATATAAATGTCCACCTATGTATGACATTTTGAAACAAACACCTCAACGCCTACAAGTCATAATTGTTTACTTTCGTTACACCTTCCTGCATAATTAACAGCATTCTAATTTTAGTATGATGCACACATTTTCACTAAATCAAACCATTCAAAGGAGACTATTATGGCATTTACATTATCTGCAATCCAACAAGCACATCAACAATTTACTGGTGTTGATTTTCCAAAACTATTCAAAGCATTTAAGGATATGGGTATGACGTACAATATTGTTAATATTCAAGATGGCACAGCAACATACGTACATCAATCAGAAGATGATATCGTTACGTCATCTGTAAAAAGTAATCATCCTGTCGCTCCAAGATCAAATCAATCTATCGTTCAAGATGTATTAACTAGACATCAACAAGGACAAACAGATTTCGAAACATTTTGTGATGAAATGGCTGAAGCTGGCATTTATAAATGGCATATCGATATTCAAGCTGGTACTTGTACTTATATCGACTTGAAAGAACAAGCTATTATTTCAGAATTAATACCTCAGTAATTTGTATTTACAGCAACATTTTAATTATTTTATAAAATTTTATTGATAATCATTATCGTTCGGTATAAAGTA
>NZ_JAENDM010000265.1:0-694 GCF_019375075.1 Escherichia sp. XD33 | reverse complement strand
ATTCCAAGAAAAATACGAAAGTTTCTATAACTCAGATAAACTTGATGATATTTTAGATCAAGGTAGAGATAAAGCACACAAAGTTTCATTTAAAACTGTCAAGAAAATGGAAAAAGCGATGGGTTTAGGACGTAAGAGATAAAATAAGAGGCTGGGACATTAAGTTCTTAGGCAATGTAAAAAAGCTGATTTCTATTAATTATTTGATAGAAATCAGCTTTTTTTAAATGTATTTGATAATATACAGCTCGTTGAGCTACTATTTTCCTTATATTAAGTGCCATTAATACAAAACCTAGCTCTCGTTTAACTTTATTTATTCCTCGAACTGACATTCGAGTGAAACCCAAAATAGCCTTCATAAATCCAAAAACAGGCTCTACATCAATTTTTCTTTGACTATAGATTTTTTTCGTTTCTGGTTCAGAAAGCTTTTGATTAATTTGGGCTTTAAAGTATTCCCAATTATAATTCTTCATGATTTTCTTATTGGATTTCGAATTTGGCTTCATGCATTGTTGCCTCAAAGAACATGCTGAACAGTCATCGCATTCATATAGCTTGAAGTCACGTTTAAAACCATATCTATCATTACGGTATGCATATCTTTTAAAACCTATTCTTTTGTTATTAGGACATATAAATTCATCATTAAGTTCGTCATATTTCCAATTTTGAGTGTTAAAAATGGAAT
>NZ_JAENDM010000264.1:0-695 GCF_019375075.1 Escherichia sp. XD33 | reverse complement strand
TTCAGGAATTTCACCTAAAAATTCGTCCGCAAAACGCGTTTTAATTGTGATTGTACCGTAAATTAGAATACCTACTGTAACACCTAAAATAATAATGATTAAGTAACCAAGTTTAGTAGGTTCTAAGAATAGATTTGCAAGGAAGAACACTAATTCTACACCTAGCATCATAATAAATGAATACAAGAATATTTTTGCAAAATGAATCCAACTATAGCTGAATTTAAACTTCGCATATTTTTTAAGAATATAGAAATTACATCCAATTGCAAATAATAATGCGATACTAGTACTTAAAATTGCACCAGGTGTATGGAATAACATAATTAATGGATAGTTTAACGCTAACTTGATAACTACAGAAGCTAAAATAACATAAACTGTTAATTTCTGTTTATCTATACCTTGTAACATTGATGCCGTTACACTTAATAGTGAAATTAGTATTGCTACAGGCGCATAATAGAATAATAAACGACTACCATCATGGTTAGGGTCATGACCTAATACAATTGGATCGTAACCATAGAAAACTGTGAATAATGGTTGTGCCAAGGCCATAATTCCAATACTAGCTGGAACAGTTATAAACATTAATACACCAATAGATGTTCTAATTTGATGATGCATTTCATGTAAGCGACCTTCTGCAAATGTTTTAGTAATATAAGGAATTAAACTTACTGCAAAGCCAG
>NZ_JAENDM010000263.1:0-695 GCF_019375075.1 Escherichia sp. XD33 | reverse complement strand
AATTGTTAATCTATAAGATTAATCACTTGAACGCGCAATCAAAATAATACGTACAAGCTCTGCTACAGCGACAGCAGTTGCTGCAACATAAGTCATTGCTGCTGCAGATAATACTTTACGCGCATGTTTGTATTCCTTTTCATTTACAATGTTCAATGCCGTAATTTGTTTCATCGCTCTTGAACTCGCATCAAACTCAACTGGTAACGTAACAATTGAGAATAATACCGCTAATGACATTAAACCAGCACCAATCCATAAAGCAGTTGAACCAAATGCACTACCTATCGCTGTTAAGATAATACCTAACATGATGATCATATAACTTAATGAACTCCCTAGGTTTGCAACAGGTACTAATGCTGCTCTGAATCTTAAGAACCAATATCCTTGGTGATCTTGAATGGCATGACCAACTTCGTGGGCTGCAATTGCAGTTCCAGCAACTGATGGTCTGTCATAGTTTGCAGGAGATAGTGAAACAACTTTCTTTTTAGGATCGTAATGATCTGTTAAGAATCCTTCACCTTTAACAACTTCGACATCATAAATACCGTTTGCATGTAAAATTTCTAATGCAACTTCACGACCCGTTTTACCACTAGTTGATCTAACTTGTGAATATTTCTCATAGTTAGATTTAACTTTGTGTTGTGCCCATAAAGGAAGCACCATTAATATTACGAAATAAATTA
>NZ_JAENDM010000262.1:0-697 GCF_019375075.1 Escherichia sp. XD33 | reverse complement strand
GTTGCCACCCGTTTACCTGTCATCAGGTCATGCAGTGCCGCACGGGCAGCGGCAAGTTCTTCCTGTCGCGTCATTCATCCTCTCCGGATAAGGCACGGGCGTAATCTGCCAGTGTTTTCTTGTTGGTTGCTGCACCATCCTCTTCCTGCAGGCTCGCCAGCAGCGCACTGAGATCCAGCTGCCAGCGGGAAATACTGATGCGCAGCGCCGCCAGCGCATAAACGAAGCAGTCGAGCGCCTCATTGCGTCGCTTTTTGCTGTCCCACAGTATTTTTTTCCTGCCATCCACCCATTTTTCGACCTGCTCTTCAGCAGTCAGCTGCTGCGCTTCGGTCAGATCAAAAATATCCGGGTTATTCGGGAAGTGAACGGCACCGGGAAGCGGTTCATCCCCTTCCGGCGTCAGTGTGAAGCGGTTATAAATCTGCTCTTTCGCGGTATCCGTACCGATTTCGGTAAGGTAAACCCCGTTTTTGTTTCGCTTACGTGGCATGCTGGCCACCGGCTTTCCGTAGACGGATGCCCCTTTAATGGGGATCACCCGGAACAGCCCATGTTTTTTCGAGCGTTCATACACAATGGTCGGGTCAATCCCGCCAGTATCCCAGCAGATACGGGATACCGACATTTCTGCACCATTCCGGCGGGTATAGGTTTTATTGATGGCCTCATCCACACGCAGCAGCGTCTGTTCATC
>NZ_JAENDM010000261.1:0-702 GCF_019375075.1 Escherichia sp. XD33 | reverse complement strand
TTACATACAACGATGGCATTATCGTTTTTATCACGCATTACTTCGTATTCGATTTCTTTAAAACCTGCGATAGATTTTTCTAATAAACATTGAGTTGCTGGACTATAATGAAGACCATTTGAGACGATTTCATGTAATTCTTCATCATTATGACAAATACCGCCTCCGGTACCACCCATCGTAAATGCTGGTCTAACAATTAGCGGGTATCCCACTTGCTCTTTGAATTTAAAGGCTTGTTCTACTGTATTTACAATGTCACTCTCTGGCACAGGAACGTTTAAATCATTCATTAATGTTCTAAACATTTCACGGTCTTCTGCTTGTTGAATTGATGTTAGCTCAGTTCCTAATAATTGGACGTTATTATCTTGAAGCACACCACTTTCGTGTAGTTGAATCGCCATATTTAAACCTGTTTGACCACCTAAAGTTGGAAGTAAAGCGTCAGGTTGCTCTTTACGTATAATTCGCGCTATAAAATCATGAGTTAACGGTTCAATATATACTTTATCCGCAATTTCCTTATCAGTCATGATTGTCGCTGGATTTGAATTTACAAGAATAACTCGGTATCCCTCTTCTTTTAAAGCTAGACATGCTTGTGTTCCAGCATAATCAAATTCAGCTGCTTGACCTATGATAATTGGCCCAGACCCTATTACTAAAATTGTTTTGATATCATTACGTTTAGGCATTGAT
>NZ_JAENDM010000260.1:0-705 GCF_019375075.1 Escherichia sp. XD33 | reverse complement strand
GGAGCAGCAAAATGGCTAGCGAACGCAGTACTGATGTGCAGGCATTTATCGGGGAGCTGGACGGCGGCGTATTTGAAACCAAAATCGGCGCAGTTCTCAGTGAAGTCGCTTCCGGTGTGATGAACACGAAAACCAAAGGTAAGGTCTCACTCAACCTGGAAATCGAACCATTTGATGAGAACCGTGTGAAAATCAAACACAAACTCTCATATGTTCGCCCGACTAACCGCGGGAAAATTTCCGAAGAAGACACCACCGAAACGCCGATGTATGTCAATCGCGGTGGTCGCCTGACTATTCTGCAGGAAGACCAGGGACAGTTACTGACTCTTGCCGGTGAACCTGACGGAAAACTCCGCGCAGCAGGTCGTTAATATCGTTTTTAATTAACTGATTATTTATCTCATCACTGAATATCTTTATATAGTGAGGACTTATTATGTCTCAGAACTTAGACGCAACCGCAATTAATCAAATCCATGCCCTTATTTCTGCTCAGGGTGTTAATGAAATTATCAGTAAGATTGGTGCCGATGCTGTGGCATTGCCTGAGAATTTCCGCATTCATGATCTGGAAAAATTTAATTTAAATCGCTTCCGTTTCCGTGGTGCGCTTTCCACTGCCAGCATCGATGACTTTACCCGTTATTCTAAAGATCTTGCAGATGAAGGCACCCGCTGCTTTATCGATGCTGATAATATGCG
>NZ_JAENDM010000259.1:0-707 GCF_019375075.1 Escherichia sp. XD33 | reverse complement strand
AATATTGCGGTGTTTAGTGCTACAATTCCACAACAGTTACAACCATTTTTAAATAAATATTTAAGTCATCCAGAATATGTAGCTGTCGACAGTAAAAAACAAAATAAAAAGAACATCGAATTCTTTTTAATACCTACTAAAGGTGCAGCTAAAGTTGAAAAGACTTTAAATTTAATTGATATACTAAATCCATACTTATGTATTATTTTCTGTAATAGTAGAGATAATGCAAATGATTTAGCACGTTCACTAAATGAAGCTGGCATTAAAGTTGGTATGATTCATGGTGATTTAACGCCACGTGAACGTAAACAACAAATGAAACGTATACGTAATTTAGAATTCCAATACGTTATTGCCAGCGATTTAGCATCTCGTGGTATTGATATTGAAGGTGTTAGTCATGTCATCAATTTTGATGTGCCAAATGATATTGACTTCTTTACGCATAGAGTTGGACGAACTGGCCGTGGGAATTATAAAGGTGTAGCAATTACGCTTTATAGTCCTGATGAAGAACACAATATTTCATTAATAGAAGATCGTGGTTTTGTTTTCAATACTGTTGATATTAAAGATGGTGAGTTAAAAGAAGTTAAAGCGCACAATCAGCGTCAAGCAAGAATGCGCAAAGATGACCATTTAACTAATCAAGTGAAGAACAAAGTTCGAAGTAAAATTAAAAACAAAGTTAAACCAGGTTATAA
>NZ_JAENDM010000258.1:0-709 GCF_019375075.1 Escherichia sp. XD33 | reverse complement strand
CTAAAACACGCTCATGATATGTCACGTTTAATTCCTCCCTCTAATCATTCAATCGAATGATAAATCACAGTATTAACTTTAGTACTAATATAATGTTTTTACAATAAAGAAGTGACGATTTTTCAACATTTTTAAAAATAAAAAATATAAGCAACGATTAATTGTATATTTCGAATGGCTTGTAATGTAATTTATCTATGAAAATGAAGCGAGTTATTATGACCGTTATATGAATTGTGATACGCTTTTTAAAAGTAATATGTATTTATGATTTACCCTGAAAAAATAAAAAGAATCAAAGGAGTCGATCATTATGACAGTATTAACAGATAAAATAGCAGTAGTTACAGGTGCAGGTAGTGGTATTGGAGAAGCAATTGCAACTTTGCTACATGAAGAAGGTGCGAAAGTCATCTTAGCCGGTAGAAATAAAGATAAACTACAAAATGTGGCGAATCAATTAGCTCAAGATAGTGTGAAGGTAGTGCCAACAGATGTAACGAAAAAAGAAGAAGTCGATGAATTGATAAAAATTGCACAACAAACATTCGGTGGTTTGGATATTGTTATCAATAGTGCGGGGCAAATGTTATCGTCTAAGATTACTGATTATCAAGTAGATGAGTGGGATAGTATGATTGATGCGAATATCAAAGGCACTTTATACACGGCACAGGCTGCATTACCAACTATGTTAGAACAATCAAGT
>NZ_JAENDM010000257.1:0-713 GCF_019375075.1 Escherichia sp. XD33 | reverse complement strand
TTATCAGCAAGCGTTACACTCAGCGCATTGAGCGACATAATCTGAATCTGAGACAACATCTGGCAAGGCTGGGACGGAAGTCACTGTCGTTCTCAAAATCGGTGGAGCTGCATGACAAGATCATCGGGCATTATCTGAACATAAAACACTATCAGTAAGTTGGAGTCATTACCTAACGGTTTTAGTTTCTTGTTTGGTATTCAGTTGATCGGTTTGATAAACATCGGCAGCATGATCGTCAGCATTTGACTGGCATCCTGCCAGAGTGAATGACGCTAACATTGCCACAGGCAGAAGACATTTTTTAAATTTCATCACTATTCCTTGTTATACACATTACGAAAAATAAGACATTTAAGATCATCAAAAGAGGAAAGTAAATGTATTGCGTATAAAGGGATAGATTAAATTTATTAAAATTCACGCAGGGAATAATTTATAAAAATATATCATTACAACATATATATTAATTTGGTAATGACTCCAACTTATTGATAGTGTTTTATGTTCAGATAATGCCCGATGACTTTGTCATGCAGCTCCACCGATTTTGAGAACGACAGTGACTTCCGTCCCAGCCTTGCCAGATGTTGTCTCAGATTCAGGTTATGCCGCTCAATTCGCTGAGTGTAACGCTTGCTGATTACGTGCAGCTTTCCCTTCAGGCGGGATTCATACAGCGGCCAGCCATCCGTCATCCATACCACGACCTC
>NZ_JAENDM010000256.1:0-724 GCF_019375075.1 Escherichia sp. XD33 | reverse complement strand
TCTGTATGATATTTCAGCATTTTAATTTACTAAATTCAGCTACGGTATTTAAAAATGTAGCTATGCCGCTCATTTTAAGTAAGAAAAGCAAAACAGAAATTAAGCAACGAGTAACGGAAATGCTTGAATTTGTAGGATTGAGTGATAAAAAAGACCAATTTCCTGATGAATTATCTGGTGGGCAGAAGCAAAGGGTGGCTATTGCAAGAGCGCTTGTTACTAATCCGAAAATACTCCTATGCGATGAAGCAACAAGCGCATTGGATCCAGCAACGACTGCTTCGATATTGACGTTATTAAAGAATGTCAATCAAACCTTTGGCATTACAATTATGATGATTACACATGAAATGCGCGTTATTAAAGACATTTGTAATCGTGTTGCTGTAATGGAAAAGGGGCAAGTGGTTGAAACAGGAACTGTTAAAGAGGTATTTATTCACCCTAAAACGACGATTGCACAAAATTTTGTGTCTACAGTTATACAGACTGAGCCAAGTACATCATTGATTCGTCGATTGAATGATGAACAAGTTGGCGATTTTAAAGATTATAAAATCTTCGTCGAGGAAACTCAGGTGACACAACCGATTATAAATGACTTGATTCAAATTTGTGGTAGAGAGGTTAAAATTTTATTTTCATCTATGTCAGAAATACAAGGTAACACCGTATGTTATATGTGGCTTCGATTTAATATGGATCAACAATTTGATGACACGAC
>NZ_JAENDM010000255.1:0-734 GCF_019375075.1 Escherichia sp. XD33 | reverse complement strand
AAGCTGACGGCACTGTGACTGCAGGAACATCTGCCCCACTTTCTGATGGTGCAGGATTTGTAGTTTTAATGTCTGGAGATAAAGTGAAAGAACTCGGCGTGACACCTATTGCACGATTCGTTGGTTATAAGGCAGTAGGCGTTGACCCGAAAATTATGGGTATTGGGCCTGCATATGCGATTCCTGAAGTATTGTCACTCAGCAATCTATCTGTTGAAGACATTGATTTGATCGAATTGAACGAAGCATTTGCTTCTCAAACGATTGCATCTATTAAAGAAGTAGGTCTAGATATATCACGTACGAATGTGAATGGTGGCGCTATTGCTTTAGGTCATCCATTAGGTGCTACAGGGGCAATGTTAACCGCGCGTTTACTTAATGAAATGGGTAGACGTCCCGATAGTCGTTACGGCATGGTTACGATGTGTATTGGTGTCGGTATGGGTGCAGCTGCTATATTTGAATATGTGCGTTAGAATGGTTGATTTTGGATGAAGCGGATTCGTTTTGTTATTGAAGTAGGCTGAAGTTGAAACGGGTTGAAGCAGTTTCGTTTTATTATTGAAGCTGTGTGAAATATAGTGATTGAACAAAATAGTGGTTTAATAGGATAGCGGGTATTTCCGTTTTAGAATTTAACATTTACACGTCTAATTTTAATCATTGTTTTAAATTTTATGAATCGAAGCCCTTTGATTTAATAATATTTGCTAATGCTAGTAACTTATCTG
>NZ_JAENDM010000254.1:0-736 GCF_019375075.1 Escherichia sp. XD33 | reverse complement strand
ATGGTCGGGTCAATCCCGCCAGTATCCCAGCAGATACGGGATACCGACATTTCTGCACCATTCCGGCGGGTATAGGTTTTATTGATGGCCTCATCCACACGCAGCAGCGTCTGTTCATCATCGTGGCGGCCCATAATAATCTGCCGGTCAATCAGCCAGCTTTCCTCACCCGGCCCCCATCCCCATACTCGCATTTCGTAGCGGTCCAGCTGGGAGTCGATACCGGCGGTCAGGTAAGCCACACGGTCAGGAACGGGCGCTGAATAATGCTCTTTCCGCTCTGCCATCACTTCAGCATCCGGACGTTCGCCGATTTTCGCTTCCCACGTCTCACCGAGCGTGGTGTTCACGAAGGTTTTACGTTTTCCCGTATCCCCTTTCGTTTTCATCCAGTCTTTGACAATCTGCACCCAGGTGGTGAACGGGCTGTACGCTGTCCAGATGTGAAAGGTCACACTGTCAGGCGGCTCAATCTCTTCACCGGATGACGAAAACCAGAGAATGCCATCACGGGTCCAGATCCCGGTCTTTTCGCAGATATAACGGGCATCAGTGAAGTCCAGCTCCTGCTGACGGATGACGCAGGCATTATGCTCGCAGAGATAAAACACGCTAGCGGGATCATCCGGCGTCCATTTGAGGCCAAACGGCGTCTCTTTATCGCCAAATTTAAGGTACTGCTCCTCCCCGCAGTGCGGGCAGGCAACATGAAAACGCATAAAATGCGGGGATTCAC
>NZ_JAENDM010000253.1:0-744 GCF_019375075.1 Escherichia sp. XD33 | reverse complement strand
TCAGTTGGAAGAATTTGTTCACTACGTGAAAGGCGAGATCACCAAGGTAGTCGGCAAATAATGTCTAACAATTCGTTCAAGCCGACGCCGCTTCGCGGCGCGGCTTAACTCAAGCGTTAGATGCCAGATTTGGCGTTGCGTATGCTCACAGAAAATCGACAGCCGCAAGACTGTTTTTGGCAACTCATAGCCACCACTATTTATCCTTCATACCGTAGAGGAGATTGCACGTGAAGAACTGGCTCTTTCTGGCTATTGCAATATTTGGTGAGGTCGTCGCAACTTCCGCACTGAAGTCCAGCCATGGATTCACCAAGTTAGTTCCTTCTGTTGTAGTTGTGGCTGGCTACGGGCTTGCGTTCTATTTCCTCTCTCTCGCACTCAAGTCCATCCCGGTCGGCATTGCTTATGCTGTTTGGGCTGGCCTCGGCATCGTACTTGTGGCAGCTATCGCTTGGATCTTCCATGGCCAGAAACTAGACTTGTGGGCGTTCGTTGGCATGGGACTTATCGTTAGTGGCGTCGCCGTTCTAAATCTGCTATCCAAGGTCAGCGCACATTGATCGGGCTGGCATCTAACAGTTCATTCAAGCCGACGCCGCTTCGCGGCGCGGCTTAATTCAGGTGTTAGTCGGACGCCTACGGCGCCGAGGAAAAAAGAAACCAAACCATTCTTGCTGCCAAAGAGAAAAACCCCTTACGGTGGCGTACTGGGAAAGTGCGTATCTACGACGCCTTGCCGGT
>NZ_JAENDM010000252.1:0-744 GCF_019375075.1 Escherichia sp. XD33 | reverse complement strand
TTATCTACACTTAATAATAATTGGCGTTCTCTATTTTTTAATGTTTCTGATAATGTCGTAAATTCAATTGCATCTAAATAGTTAATTAAACTATCCATTAGACGCCCTTTTGCTATGGCGATTCTTAACATTGTGCATACTCCCTTACTTAAAGTGTTAATCCTAATCCAAACCCTTCGATGCTTCCTTTGTAATAACCACCTGTTAAAACTCGAGATTCATTTTCAGCAAAGTGACATTGAATAAATAAACCTGTGTAATAGGATCTAGGTGGCTGCGCAGTAATATCTAAATGGATGTCTTTGTAACCTTGTGTATGTAACCAACGTTCCCATATTTTTAATTCAACGAGTGCTGGATGGTCATTTGGAATATAGTGTTCCAATACATTTAATTGTTGTTGCGTATTCTCTTTCAAGATTTGCACAATTGGATGTTCAGTCGACAAATATGTAACCAGTCCCGATAAATTACGTTCCTCAATCATTGATAGTATGTCTGGTGTTTGTAACGATTTATCGAGTAAGGCATCAAGCAATTGATAATGTCCCAATACAACAAAATGCACGTTGTCTCTCAACTGCTGTTGAATAAACTGAATAAATAGCTTTAAGCTCTGTTGTACATTCGCTAATGATGGTGCATAGTTTTCCAAACCAACTTGTACAGCCGCTTCATTATTCCGAATGATTAAACCTGTGTATGCCACTTTTGTTGCTGCAGTTGGATACATTGAGTAATAAC
>NZ_JAENDM010000251.1:0-750 GCF_019375075.1 Escherichia sp. XD33 | reverse complement strand
CTTTCTACCTTGAGTGGTTTTTCATAATTATTAGGCATCGGTTTCATACGTTGTTTTACCAGCTCGGGTAGTTCAACTTTTGGTGCACGTGCGTCTAATAACCAAGATTTCACAAAATGTGTCGGTGAAACTTTAAACCACGGTGGTTCTACTTTAAAATCAATATCTAATGCATATTGACTACGTCTAGCAAATGCATCACCTTTAGGTGGGTGTAATAAATCAGGTGGCGCTCCAGGAATCGCTAGTAATGGTGTGTCATTTGTTGTTGATAAATCAGGCATTGACGATAATAATCCCCATGTATATGGATGCTTTGGATCATAAAATATTTCGTTAACATCTCCTGTTTCAACCATTTGACCACCATACATAACTGCCACTCTATCAGCAATATTCGCAACAACCCCTAAATCATGCGTTATAAAAATAATTGCTGTATCGATTTTTTGTTGTAGTTCTTTCATTAAATCTAAAATTTGTGCCTGCATCGTTACGTCTAATGCAGTCGTTGGTTCATCAGCAATGAGCACTTTAGGTTCACAAGCTAATGCGGTTGCAATAACAATTCTTTGCCTTTGTCCACCTGAAAATTGATGTGGATATGCTTTAAATCTTTTTTCTGCATTTGGTAAACCTACAAGATTTAGTATTTCCAATGCGCGCTTTTTAGCTTGTGCTTTACTATAATTTTTGTGCTTAATTAATGGTTCCATGACTTGTTTACCAATTTGCATCGTTGGGTTTAAA
>NZ_JAENDM010000250.1:0-754 GCF_019375075.1 Escherichia sp. XD33 | reverse complement strand
GCCAGCACCGCCCACACCCTGACCGCAGGCATATTCTTTTTTAGCATAGGTGGGCGTAGCGTAACAGGCATCGTTCGTACCATAAGTATTGCCTGACGTGCGGAGCGTTTCTCACTCGGAGGTATCAATATTTCGCGGGTACCTATAACCGGTTGCTGTTCCAGTTTAGTCCACAAAAACTCGCATGATTCTTTATCATCAACAACCTTTCTATTGCGCGAACGTTCTGCACGGATCAGCAACTGAGCGCCATCAGGCGTATTATACTGCTCAGCGAATACCTCGTGAATATCGGCCTCACGATCTGCCACAACCACCAGCAAAGATTTGTTTCGACAGCGTTTCTGTACTTGCGATACTGCATGGTAACTTTCCACCCATTTCCAGCTTTCCTTCTCTTCGATAGGCTTCTTGTGTCGTTTATGTTTGCTGCCTATTCCGTCCCGCGCCCAGCATTGCACATTCAGAAGTCCCAAGGGTGTACCACTTTCAGTAAACGCCATCGTATCATGCACCATCAGTCCACGAACTTTTTCACTCTTAGTACCTATCGGCCCTAACCCCTGCGTATTCGGATGTGTGCTATAATTCAGAGTCGTAGTATCTTGCGCTACCAAAACCAAACTATTCTCCTTCACACGCTCTTCCGTGGCCTCATAATGAGCTTGCAATATCGCCTTCCAATCTACATTCTCATTGTCAAGGAATCGGTATGCAGCCTTAGTCGCACTGACTGAACCGCACGCCTGCGGAA
>NZ_JAENDM010000249.1:0-758 GCF_019375075.1 Escherichia sp. XD33 | reverse complement strand
TACCATTTCAAAAAAGCATTTTAAAAATCGTGAAAAAGCCCAAAAAATTTTAAAGCCGCTTTGATTTTTAATCATTAGAGGCTTTTATGCAGTTGTGCGAAGCATCAACTGTATTCCGCTGTGCCTCTTTGATTTATAATCAAGATAAATTGGATCCTAATAGGAAATCCTATTAGGTAAGTCATACTAATTTGCTTTGCTCATAAGTATGACTTTATATGCAGTTGTGCGAAGCATCAACTGTATTCCACTGTGCCTCTTTGATTTATAAATGAAATGGAACCTAATAGGTGAATCCAAAAATAAAACCCCATGTTAAGGATATCAATCTACTTCAGATATCCTTATACATGGGGTTTAAATCATTATCTAATAACAGCACCTTGTTCAATTAATGCTGCTTCAATTTCCGCTTGTACTTTTGAAACACGTTCATCTGTCAATGTTTCTTCTGTGTCTAAATAATTTAATCGTATTGCAATTGATTTTTTACCTTTTTCTAAATGTTCACCCTGATATACATCAAAGACAAGTGTGTCTTTTAATATATTGCCACCGTGTGCATGAATCGTTGATAATAAATCAGCTGCTGGAATATTTTGATCTACTTCTAATGCAATGTCACGAGACATGCCTGGGAATCTCGGAATTGGCTGGTAATTAATGTAACCTACCGACACAGCCATTAATGCATCAAAATTCAACTCAAAAACATACGTACGTTTTAAATCATTATCAGCTGCTAATGTTGGATGTAA
>NZ_JAENDM010000248.1:0-768 GCF_019375075.1 Escherichia sp. XD33 | reverse complement strand
TGCCGTTACGCACCACCCCGTCAGTAGCTGAACAGGAGGGACAGCTGATAGAAACAGAAGCCACTGGAGCACCTCAAAAACACCATCATACACTAAATCAGTAAGTTGGCAGCATCACCCGGCGTTTGGACTATGTGGAGTTCAAGAGTGGGAAAGTTACAAGAGGTTGAGGGGATAATTAAAGGGATGCTTATGACATTAGATATCCGGATAGGTACGGATATCGTTGTTATTAAATCTAGTTCGTTGTTATTAAATCTAGTTTATACGTTAAGATGCAGCTACAGCAGAAATTGCCACTGTTAATTTTTTCATCGTGAGCCTTTTATTTGAACTATTATTTAAAAATGATGTCACTGCACTACAAATATTCATCCAATCAATGAGATTATTTCAAGATGTAAGTTTTAGTTTCTCATTTAAATTGTGAAGTAGATCCCTATCTTTATCTGAACTGTTTCTATTGCACACAATGTATGACTATTTTGTGAACGAATATAAATTTGGTAGTTAAATTATATTAAAGGTTGTTATTTATGATTGACTCATAATTTATTTATTTAATTTAAATAGCCTAGAAATAACCATGGAAATTATTTGCATGATGTTTGTTTAGATTTATTAATGTAATTGAGGTGGTTTTATTTAAGGAAGTTGCGATTAAGTGGTCCGCAGCTCCCGATATGACGCCCCAAACCGTCCTTTATCGACGTCCTGTGGCTCAATTTTCCAATTTTCAGCCCAAAATCGTCTCTTCGTGGCTGATTT
>NZ_JAENDM010000247.1:0-769 GCF_019375075.1 Escherichia sp. XD33 | reverse complement strand
GCGGGTTGTTGTTCTGCGGGTTCTGTTCTTCGTTGACATGAGGTTGTCCCGTATTCAGTGTCGCTGATTTGTATTGTCTGAAGTTGTTTTTACGTTAAGTTGATGCAGATCAATTAATACGATACCTGCGTCATAATTGATTATTTGACGTGGTTTGATGGCGTAGATGCACGTTGTGACATGTAGATGATAATTATTATCATTTTGCGGGTCCTTTCCGGCGATCCGACAGGTTACGGGGCGGCGACCTTGCGGGTTTTCGCTATTTATGAAAATTTTCCGGTTTAAGGCGTTTCCGTTCTTCTTCGTCGTAACTTAATGTTTTTATTTAAAATACCCCCTGAAAAGAAAGGAAACGACAGGTGCTGAAAACGAACTTTTGGGCCTCTGTCGTTTCCTTTCTCTGTTTTGGGCCGTGGAATGAACAATGGAAGTCAACAAAAAGCAGCTGGCTGACATTTTCGGTGCGAGTATCCGTACCATTCAGAACTGGCAGGAACAGGGAATGCCCGTTCTGCGAGGCGGTGGCAAGGGTAATGAGGTGCTTTATGACTCTGCCGCCGTTATAAAATGGTATGCCGAAAGGGATGCTGAAATTGAGAACGAAAAGCTGCGCCGGGAAGTTGAAGAACTGCGGCAGGCCAGCGAGACAGATCTCCAGCCAGGGACTATTGAGTACGAACGCCATCGACTTACGCGTGCGCAGGCCGACGCACAGGAACTGAAGAATGCCAGAGACTCAGCTGAAGTGGTGGAAACCGCATTCTGT
>NZ_JAENDM010000246.1:0-773 GCF_019375075.1 Escherichia sp. XD33 | reverse complement strand
TAACTGGGTTCAAGATACGATGGACGGCTACACAGAGATAGAATGTATAGCGTCTTATCTTGCTGATATAACAACAGCTAAACCGTATGCACCAGGAAAATTTGAGAAAAAGACAACTTCAGAAGCATTGAAAGATGTGTTGAGCGATACAGGTTGGGAAGTTTCTGAACAAACCGAATACGATGGCTTACGTACTACGTCATGGACTTCTTATCAAACTAGATATGAAGTTTTAAAGCAATTATGTACAACCTATAAAATGGTTTTAGATTTTTATATTGAGCTTAGCTCTAATACCGTCAAAGGTAGATATGTAGTACTCAAAAAGAAAAACAGCTTATTCAAAGGTAAAGAAATTGAATATGGTAAAGATTTAGTCGGGTTAACTAGGAAGATTGATATGTCAGAAATCAAAACAGCATTAATTGCTGTGGGACCTGAAAATGACAAAGGGAAGCGTTTAGAGCTAGTTGTGACAGATGACGAAGCGCAAAGTCAATTCAACCTACCTATGCGCTATATTTGGGGGATATATGAACCACAATCAGATGATCAAAATATGAATGAAACACGATTAAGTTCTTTAGCCAAAACAGAGTTAAATAAACGTAAGTCGGCAGTTATGTCATATGAGATTACTTCTACTGATTTGGAAGTTACGTATCCGCACGAGATTATATCAATTGGCGATACAGTCAGAGTAAAACATAGAGATTTTAACCCGCCATTGTATGTAGAGGCAGAAGTTATTGCTGAAGAATATAACATAATTT
>NZ_JAENDM010000245.1:0-775 GCF_019375075.1 Escherichia sp. XD33 | reverse complement strand
AATACCACCTACAAAATAAAGATGCAAGCATTTTATTTCGAATTCGAATTTTTTTCTGTGATGTATTTAAAGAATGACCTATAAAACACCACACTATTGTTATACCCTAGTCAATTAATTCAAACATAAAGAAGTGATTACAAGTCCGTGAAATTTAGTTAATGAGATAAATCTGACTATTATTATCATTTTTATAGTCACTACTATTGACTTTGCATCAAGTGACTCGTACTATTTTAATATAATTCTGAAAATTCAAAATATAGAACGTTAAATATGTAGATTATATTTTTTTGAAGTTTTAAAAAAGGAGGCATTTTATGGGAAATTATTTGGTATTGCAATCAGATTTTGGACTTAGTGATGGCGCTGTAAGTGCAATGTATGGAGTTGCATATACTGTAAGTGATGATATACGTGTCGAAAACTTAACGCATGATATACCACCGTATGACATTTGGGTAGCGTCATATCGTTTATATCAAACTGTAAAATACTGGCCTAAAGGCACAGTTTTTGTATCAGTGGTAGACCCGGGTGTAGGTAGTGATAGGCGGAGCATTGCTTGCTTAACAGAATCGGGTCATTACATTATTACACCTGATAATGGCTCTTTAAGTCATATCAAACATTACGAAGGTATTAAAAAAGTTATCGAAATTGATGAAGTGAAAAGCCGATTGCCTCATTCGGAAGAAAGTCATACTTTTCATGGTAGGGATGTTTATGCATACAATGGAGCGAGATTAGCTGCCAAAAAGATAGCATTTGAAAG
>NZ_JAENDM010000244.1:0-777 GCF_019375075.1 Escherichia sp. XD33 | reverse complement strand
CTTGTTCTGGAAAAGCTGGAGATGAAATGGTCTCCAGAGCAAATATCAGGATGGTTAAGGCGAACAAAACCACGTCAAAAAACGCTGCGAATATCACCTGAGACAATTTATAAAACGCTGTACTTTCGTAGCCGTGAAGCGCTACACCACCTGAATATACAGCATCTGCGACGGTCGCATAGCCTTCGCCATGGCAGGCGTCATACCCGCAAAGGCGAAAGAGGTACGATTAACATAGTGAACGGAACACCAATTCACGAACGTTCCCGAAATATCGATAACAGACGCTCTCTGGGGCATTGGGAGGGCGATTTAGTCTCAGGTACAAAAAACTCTCATATAGCCACACTTGTAGACCGAAAATCACGTTATACGATCATCCTTAGACTCAGGGGCAAAGATTCTGTCTCAGTAAATCAGGCTCTTACCGACAAATTCCTGAGTTTACCGTCAGAACTCAGAAAATCACTGACATGGGACAGAGGAATGGAACTGGCCAGACATCTAGAATTTACTGTCAGCACCGGCGTTAAAGTTTACTTCTGCGATCCTCAGAGTCCTTGGCAGCGGGGAACAAATGAGAACACAAATGGGCTAATTCGGCAGTACTTTCCTAAAAAGACATGTCTTGCCCAATATACTCAACATGAACTAGATCTGGTTGCTGCTCAGCTAAACAACAGACCGAGAAAGACACTGAAGTTCAAAACACCGAAAGAGATAATTGAAAGGGGTGTTGCATTGACAGATTGAATCTACAGTAGCCTTTTTTAATAT
>NZ_JAENDM010000243.1:0-778 GCF_019375075.1 Escherichia sp. XD33 | reverse complement strand
GCATGGATATATTTACTCATGGAAGCGAATCATTCAAAGGCAAAAGTGCCTATTGGAAACCAAATTGTAACCGTAGAAAGAGGACAAAGATTAACATCGATTTTGACCTTGTCTGACCTTTTTAACTGGTCACGATTTAAAGTGAAAACCTTCCTTGACTTACTCGAGAGTGATGGAATGTTAGAAGTCAAAACAACATCAAAATATACCCTTATAACCATTGTCAATTATGACTTTTATCAAAGTGAGCAGGGCAGGAACCAACATCAAAACGACATCAAACCAACATCAAAACAACATCAGTCAAACATCAACCCAACATCAAAACAACATCAAACCAACACAAACAATAATGATAATAAAGATAATAATGAAAAGAATGTGAATAATGAGAAGAAGAAGGTAACCGCCTTCGACTTCTTCCAAGATAACGGATTCGGTTTCATAACTCCTTACAATTTAGACGATTTAAATTATTATCTTGATTCATTTGAAAATGATTCAGATGAAATAGTTACCGCATCACTTAAAATCGCTAAAGACAGAAACAAGGTTACTTGGGGATATGCTAAAAGCATTTTGAATACATGGCTTAATGCAAACTTGAAATCTATTGAACAAGTACGTGCATTTGAAAAGCAACAACTTGAAAGCAAAAAACAAAATTATAAACCTTTCGTTAAACAATCAAAAGAAAAAACACCCAAATGGCTCACAGACAGCACGAGAGAAACGAAAACGCCGGAAGTAGATGAAAACCTTGAGAAAGACAGAGAAG
>NZ_JAENDM010000242.1:0-780 GCF_019375075.1 Escherichia sp. XD33 | reverse complement strand
TTATCAGCAAGCGTTACACTCAGCGCATTGAGCGACATAATCTGAATCTGAGACAACATCTGGCAAGGCTGGGACGGAAGTCACTGTCGTTCTCAAAATCGGTGGAGCTGCATGACAAGATCATCGGGCATTATCTGAACATAAAACACTATCAGTAAGTTGGAGTCATTACCCAATATTTCAAAAATAATCCAGCTTGTCGTCAATAATTGCGATGAAGAGATAAATTAAAGTTAAATAATTAAATCATTAAAAAATTACGCCATCAAAATGCGAGGCGTCTTCAGGATTAGAATCGATAAAACAGAATGAGTTAAAGAGAGCGATATAATAGCGGCGGGTGCTTGAGGCTATCTGTCTCAGGCATTAGCTGAACGGCAGATAGAGAAAAGCCCCGAGTGATATTTTACTATCAACCCGAGGCCCCCTATATGCAGAACACATGTAGAGTGCCTCTTACTGACCGTAAGGTCAAGGAGAAGAGAGCAATGAAGCAGCATAAGGCGATGATTGTCGCCCTGATCGTCATCTGTATCACCGCCGTAGTGGCGGCGCTGGTAACGAGAAAAGACCTCTGTGAGGTTCACATCCGAACTGGCCAGACGGAGGTTGCTGTTTTCACGGCTTACGAATCCGAGTAAGAGCAACGGCGGGGAGTGATCCCATAAGCGCTAACTTAAGGGTTGTGGTATTACGCCTGATATGATTTAACGTGCCGATGAATTACTCTCACGATAACTGGTCAGCAATTCTGGCCCATATTGGTAAGCCCGAAGAACT
>NZ_JAENDM010000241.1:0-796 GCF_019375075.1 Escherichia sp. XD33 | reverse complement strand
ACCGCTTCAACACCAGCTACTGTTGTTGCTTGATCAATTTTAGTTGTTAAGTCACGTTTTTGAGCATTATTAATTGACGTTAAGTTATTTAATGCATGTTTAGCTGTATTCTTCGCATTTGTAACGTTTTGATCACCATTCAATGCATTTTTAGCACTTGTAACATTTTGAATAGCTGCTTCAACATCTTGTTTAGACGTATTTGCACCTTGCGTTTTGTTCAGAATTGTTTCTGCTCTGCTTACCGCATTAGTATACGCATCACGTTTGGCTTTATCTGCATCAGTGAAGTTAACACCTTGTTTAACTGTGTTTTGATCATGGATAGCTTGTTCCAAGTTGCCCATTTGCGTGTTTAACTCAGTTGCTGCATTTTTAGCAGCTGTTACCTCACTCACATGACCTGCACGATCAATTTGTGATGAGATTGCAGATTTTTGGTTATTGGTTAAGTGTGATAACGTATTTAAGTTTTGCTTAGCAGTGTTTTGTGCATTTCTTAAGTTTTCGGCACCGTTTAAACCATTTTTAGCATTATTCACTTGTGTTGTAGCTTGAGTAATCGTACTTGCATCCATAGTCGGATTATTAGTTTGATTAATAATACCTTTCGCATTTGACACAGCGCTATTATATGTTGACTGGTTATTCGGACTTGCGTCTGTATAGTTTTGACTTGCTTTGACTGTTGTTTCGTTAGAAATACTATCTCTTAAGCCTTTCATTGCATTGTTCAATGCTTGTCCATTTGTTTGAACAGATTGTACGTCTTCTAATCTATTGGCTTGTCCCACTT
>NZ_JAENDM010000240.1:0-798 GCF_019375075.1 Escherichia sp. XD33 | reverse complement strand
AAATTGCTGTTTCGGATAACCAACGCCACGAATAAATGACATCCCTGTATTCAAATGTGGATAAAATTCTCTCATAGCATCCTGAGTTGTTTCAGCTGTATAAAACAGACTCGCTGTACTTACTGCTAAAGACTTAGGCGAAGCATCGAAACCTGCTTCAGTTGCCGCTTGACGATAAGCATCTATAGAACCTTTAAAGTTCATTGCTGGGCCACCAAGGGTTGTAATCATCATTGGCACACCTTGTTTTCCCGCTTTGATAGCACTTGCAGGTGGACCACCAACAGCACGCCATATTGGCAATGTATTATCAATTGGTCTTGGGAATATTTTCATATTTCTAAGTTCTGGACGATATTTTCCAGACCAAGTAATACGTTCAGTTTTATTTAACTCTAAAAGTAAACCTAATTTTTCTTCAAACAATTCATCATAGTCTTTTAAATCATAGCCAAACAAATCAAAAATACCTGTTCTTGATGCTCTACCAGCCACAATTTCGGCTCTACCATGAGAAATCAAATCTAATGTCGCGAAGTCTTCAAATACTCTTACAGGATCTGTTGCACTAATAATCGTTGAAGAACTTGAAACTTTAATATGCTTTGTCGCTTGGGCAATTGCACCTAACACAACCGTATGTGCCTGTGTTGTAAAATGCTCCTGGTGACTTTCACCAACTGCAAAAACATCAATACCTGTTTCATCTGCTAATTTACTTGCTTCAATAATTTCATTAATACGTTGCTCATAACTAACTTTTTCACCTTTAAATGGATTCAATAAATGATCACCTAA
>NZ_JAENDM010000239.1:0-820 GCF_019375075.1 Escherichia sp. XD33 | reverse complement strand
GGCACTGTTGCAAATAGTCGGTGGTGATAAACTTATCATCCCCTTTTGCTGATGGAGCTGCACATGAACCCATTCAAAGGCCGGCATTTTCAGCGTGACATCATTCTGTGGGCCGTACGCTGGTACTGCAAATACGGCATCAGTTACCGTGAGCTGCAGGAGATGCTGGCTGAACGCGGAGTGAATGTCGATCACTCCACGATTTACCGCTGGGTTCAGCGTTATGCGCCTGAAATGGAAAAACGGCTGCGCTGGTACTGGCGTAACCCTTCCGATCTTTGCCCGTGGCACATGGATGAAACCTACGTGAAGGTCAATGGCCGCTGGGCGTATCTGTACCGGGCCGTCGACAGCCGGGGCCGCACTGTCGATTTTTATCTCTCCTCCCGTCGTAACAGCAAAGCTGCATACCGGTTTCTGGGTAAAATCCTCAACAACGTGAAGAAGTGGCAGATCCCGCGATTCATCAACACGGATAAAGCGCCCGCCTATGGTCGCGCGCTTGCTCTGCTCAAACGCGAAGGCCGGTGCCCGTCTGACGTTGAACACCGACAGATTAAGTACCGGAACAACGTGATTGAATGCGATCATGGCAAACTGAAACGGATAATCGGCGCCACGCTGGGATTTAAATCCATGAAGACGGCTTACGCCACCATCAAAGGTATTGAGGTGATGCGTGCACTACGCAAAGGCCAGGCCTCAGCATTTTATTATGGTGATCCCCTGGGCGAAATGCGCCTGGTAAGCAGAGTTTTTGAAATGTAAGGCCTTTGAATAAGACAAAAGGCTGCCTCATCGCTAACTTTGCAACAGTGCC
>NZ_JAENDM010000238.1:0-821 GCF_019375075.1 Escherichia sp. XD33 | reverse complement strand
TTCTACGGCACGTTTGAAGGCGCGCTGAAAGGTCTGGTCATACATGTGATGGCGACGCACGACACCGCTCCGTGGATCGGTCGAATGCGTGTGCTGCGCAAAAACCCAGAACCACGGCCAGGAATGCCCGGCGCGCGGATACTTCCGCTCAAGGGCGTCGGGAAGCGCAACGCCGCTGCGGCCCTCGGCCTGGTCCTTCAGCCACCATGCCCGTGCACGCGACAGCTGCTCGCGCAGGCTGGGTGCCAAGCTCTCGGGTAACATCAAGGCCCGATCCTTGGAGCCCTTGCCCTCCCGCACGATGATCGTGCCGTGATCGAAATCCAGATCCTTGACCCGCAGTTGCAAACCCTCACTGATCCGCATGCCCGTTCCATACAGAAGCTGGGCGAACAAACGATGCTCGCCTTCCAGAAAACCGAGGATGCGAACCACTTCATCCGGGGTCAGCACCACCGGCAAGCGCCGCGACGGCCGAGGTCTTCCGATCTCCTGAAGCCAGGGCAGATCCGTGCACAGCACCTTGCCGTAGAAGAACAGCAAGGCCGCCAATGCCTGACGATGCGTGGAGACCGAAACCTTGCGCTCGTTCGCCAGCCAGGACAGAAATGCCTCGACTTCGCTGCTGCCCAAGGTTGCCGGGTGACGCACACCGTGGAAACGGATGAAGGCACGAACCCAGTGGACATAAGCCTGTTCGGTTCGTAAGCTGTAATGCAAGTAGCGTATGCGCTCACGCAACTGGTCCAGAACCTTGACCGAACGCAGCGGTGGTAACGGCGCAGTGGCGGTTTTCATGGCTTGTTATGACTGTTTTTTTG
>NZ_JAENDM010000237.1:0-835 GCF_019375075.1 Escherichia sp. XD33 | reverse complement strand
CAACAGCTGAAGCACAACAAACAGCTATTAGACGTGCGATGCAAAACCTTAAACCTTTATTTGATTCACCAGCGCGTATTGTCATTTCACATGGTAATGGCCCACAAATTGGAAGTTTATTAATCCAACAAGCTAAATCGAACAGTGACACAACGCCGGCAATGCCATTGGATACTTGTGGTGCAATGTCACAGGGTATGATAGGCTATTGGTTGGAAACTGAAATCAATCGCATTTTAACTGAAATGAATAGTGATAGAACTGTAGGCACAATCGTTACACGTGTGGAAGTAGATAAAGATGATCCACGATTTGATAACCCAACTAAACCAATTGGTCCTTTTTATACGAAAGAAGAAGTTGAAGAATTACAAAAAGAACAGCCAGACTCAGTATTTAAAGAAGATGCAGGACGTGGTTATAGAAAAGTAGTTGCGTCACCACTACCTCAATCTATACTAGAACACCAGTTAATTCGAACTTTAGCAGACGGTAAAAATATTGTCATTGCATGCGGTGGTGGCGGTATTCCAGTTATAAAAAAAGAAAATACCTATGAAGGTGTTGAAGCGGTTATAGATAAAGATTTTGCTAGTGAGAAATTAGCAACGCTGATTGAAGCAGATACCTTAATGATTCTTACGAATGTAGAAAATGTATTTATTAACTTTAATGAACCTAATCAACAACAAATCGATGATATTGATGTAGCAACACTGAAAAAATACGCGGCACAAGGTAAGTTTGCGGAAGGATCGATGTTGCCAAAAATAGAAGCTGCGATACGATTTGTTGAAAGTGGGGAAAACAAAAAAGTTATCATTACCAATTTAGA
>NZ_JAENDM010000236.1:0-841 GCF_019375075.1 Escherichia sp. XD33 | reverse complement strand
TTTAAGATTGGAACAATGATTTCACATGTACCCATTTATCCATATTCGTGTCATCCGAAAGATATGATGGAAGCACAAATTGCGAATCGTTTACGTTTCTTTTTCCCGGATGTTCAAGTGAGAGGTTATTATCCAAGCTATGCTAAAAAAATGCTGGCACGAAAAGGATATGATGTTGGATGGCAAGAAGGGGACGACAGTATTTTACAGCAGGGCACGGTTGATTATATTGGCTTTAGTTATTACATGTCTACGGCTGTAAAACATGATGTTAATACTACAGTTGAAAACAACATCGTCAACGGTGGTTTGAATCATTCTGTGGAGAATCCGCATATCGCAACGAGTGATTGGGGTTGGGCGATTGATCCAGATGGCTTAAGATATACATTGAATGTGTTATATGATCGTTATCAGTTGCCACTTTTTATTGTGGAAAATGGTTTTGGTGCAGTTGATGAAGTGGTAGATGGACATATTCATGATGATTATCGCATTGAATATTTAAAAGCACATATTACAGCAGCGATAGAAGCAGTTGATCAAGATGGTGTAGATTTAATCGGTTATACGCCATGGGGAATCATTGATATTGTTTCATTTACAACTGGTGAAATGAAGAAACGCTATGGTTTAATATATGTTGATCGAGATAATGATGGTCATGGCACGATGGAACGCTTGAAAAAAGATTCGTTCTATTGGTATCAACAAGTGATAGCATCAAATGGAGATAAATTATAAAGGTATATTATAAGTATTTTAGGGTTAGATCCCGAGACATAAATTAATGTCTCAGGCCCTACAGTGTTATATTGGCGGGCTCCCAACATAGAGAAAT
>NZ_JAENDM010000235.1:0-847 GCF_019375075.1 Escherichia sp. XD33 | reverse complement strand
GTCGGGGCTAAATCGCGCCAGCGCTGGCTGTTTTACGCGTATGACAGGCTCCGGAAGACGGTTGTTGCGCACGTATTCGGTGAACGCACGATGGCGACGCTGGGGCGTCTTATGAGCCTGCTGTCACCCTTTGACGTGGTGATATGGATGACGGATGGCTGGCCGCTGTATGAATCCCGCCTGAAGGGAAAGCTGCACGTAATCAGCAAGCGATATACGCAGCGAATTGAGCGGCATAACCTGAATCTGAGGCAGCACCTGGCACGGCTGGGACGGAAGTCGCTGTCGTTCTCAAAATCGGTGGAGCTGCATGACAAAGTCATCGGGCATTATCTGAACATAAAACACTATCAATAAGTTGGAGTCATTACCGCGTTAGTTTATCAAACTTGCCAAGCGAGTATTTAACCAGACTACTTAATCAAAGATAGCGGTAATCGTTGCCCTAGATACACCATATTCCCGCGCTAACGCACTGACACTCACACCGTTATTCTTTTTCGCCACAATCGCCCTACGGGCTTCTGCCGCGATTTTCGACGGTCTGCCCAATTTCTTGCCTTCGGCTTTTGCTCGTGACAGCCCCGCCTGGGTCCGCTCAATCAGCAGGTCACGCTCCATCTCTGCAACTGCTGCCAGCATCGACAACAAAAGCTTACCCGCTGCGGAGGTGAGATCAGTCGTGCCAAGCTGGTGGACAATGACCTTGATATTTCTATCAGACAACAGGTGATGCTGCCAACTTACTGATTTAGTGTATGATGGTGTTTTTGAGGTGCTCCAGTGGCTTCTGTTTCTATCAGCTGTCCCTCCTGTTCAGCTACTGACGGGGTGGTGCGTAACGGCA
>NZ_JAENDM010000234.1:0-847 GCF_019375075.1 Escherichia sp. XD33 | reverse complement strand
ATTCCAAAATGCCTCCGTGAAAACCTTACCCTATATCATTCGTGAATTACAAATCGCTTACTCGAAAAAGGAGGTCTCTTAACCATGTTTACTTCTCATTTTTCCATGACTACTCAGCCGTTCTCTGAAAGAATCAACACCAGCCTTATCATGAAAGACGAACGCTTTACCCAGGGGCTTGCACGACTCCAATACCTCTTACACTCAGGCTCTATCGCCGTCCTCTACGGACAGACGGGAGTCGGAAAATCCACACTCCTCAAACTCTTCCTCTCACAAATCCCCCAAAACCTGTTTCTCCCCATCTACCTCCATTTTACCCACCTAAAATCATCCAGCCTTCTCTCCTTAATCGTCTCCCAGCTCGGTGAAATACCAAAACACACCAAAGACCGGCTCTTCCTCCAAATTATGGATAAATCCTTGCGCTCAAATCTCACTCCCATTATCGTTATCGACGAGGCTCATCTCCTGAAAACCGACGCCATCACAGACCTCAGACTCCTTGTCAGCTCTCCGCTTGATTCTTCCACTCATCTCAAAATCATCCTCTCGGGACAGGAACACCTCAAATATATCCTCAAAAGAGACATCCATGCCGACTTCGCACAACGCATCTCGGTACATTACCACATTCATCCCCTTACTAAAACCCAAACCGCTGCATACATAGACTTCCATCTGAAATCTTCCGGCGCATCCGATAAAATCTTTGACTCAGACGTCAAAGACCTGATCCATGAGTTCTCCGCCGGCATCCCAAGGCAAATCAACGCCATTTCCACCGCCTGCCTGATTAACGCTTCCATCAGACAATCACAGAAAATTACCCAGGATATCTTCCATC
>NZ_JAENDM010000233.1:0-856 GCF_019375075.1 Escherichia sp. XD33 | reverse complement strand
GATGCGTTTTGTGCATCATTCTATCCCATCAATTAATGTAAATGATATCGATTTGACATCACAGACGCCTGACTTAACGATGGCATATCCGGTTTATATTAATGCAATGACGGGTGGTAGCGAGTGGACGAAAAACATCAATGAAAAGCTAGCTGTAGTTGCAAGAGAAACTGGCTTAGCGATGGCAGTTGGGTCAACACATGCGGCATTGAGAAATCCACGCATGGCTGAGACGTTTACGATTGCGCGAAAAATGAATCCTGAAGGCATGATTTTTAGCAATGTTGGTGCGGACGTACCAGTAGAAAAGGCTTTGGAAGCAGTTGAATTACTTGAGGCACAAGCGTTACAAATCCATGTTAATTCTCCTCAAGAATTAGTTATGCCTGAAGGGAATCGTGAATTTGTGACTTGGTTAGATAATATAGCGTCGATTGTATCACGAGTGTCTGTTCCAGTCATTATAAAAGAAGTTGGATTTGGTATGAGCAAAGAATTAATGCATGACTTACAACAAATAGGCGTTAAGTATGTCGATGTTAGTGGCAAAGGTGGTACTAACTTTGTAGATATTGAAAATGAACGTCGTGCAAATAAAGATATGGATTACTTATCATCATGGGGACAGTCTACAGTTGAGTCATTACTTGAAACAACGGCTTATCAAAGCGAAGTTTCAGTTTTCGCGAGTGGTGGTTTACGTACACCACTCGATGCAATTAAAAGTTTAGCACTTGGTGCAAAGGCAACTGGTATGTCACGTCCGTTTTTAAATCAAGTTGAAAATAATGGCATTGCACATACAGTAGCTTATGTAGAATCATTTATTGAACACATGAAATCAATAATGACGATG
>NZ_JAENDM010000232.1:0-873 GCF_019375075.1 Escherichia sp. XD33 | reverse complement strand
CCGCTGTATGAATCCCGCCTGAAGGGAAAGCTGCACGTAATCAGCAAGCGATATACGCAGCGAATTGAGCGGCATAACCTGAATCTGAGGCAGCACCTGGCACGGCTGGGACGGAAGTCGCTGTCGTTCTCAAAATCGGTGGAGCTGCATGACAAAGTCATCGGGCATTATCTGAACATAAAACACTATCAATAAGTTGGAGTCATTACCTTCCTCTCGATGTTCTCTGTTTCATTTTAGCTAAAATTTCACCCAAATCATCTATCCCTGCTGTTGCTGGCCCATCGGGTTTATTAATGTCTGGGAATAAATAGGGTTCTGCACAAGTATATCCTGGTGGTAATTGAGTTGTTGGCCAATTTGTCTGTGGCAGGTAATCACTTGCTGTCTTTGTATCCATCCCTGGATACTGGGAATCATCCTGTGGCGTACAAGTCAGATTTGGTTTTACCCACTTCCTGCAATACAGTGTGTAGTCGTAAGGGCTTAATGCTCTGAAGAATGTTTTGAAAACATTAGGCGCACTACTGGCCTGGTCAATAGGATATGGCAGTCTTAATTGTTTCGCTATGTCCGGCAATTTACTTGGATCGGGCGTAGGCGGTTTGTTGGGTCTCGCTCCATATCCGCCATTATTTAAGTGTCCATATTTTGATGCCAGTCCCATTGAATCTATATACTGAACCGGATTCAGCGGATACTGATAAAAATTCCATCCCCCCTTCAGCCCAATCGGATCCTGAGTGATATACCTCCCCTGCAGCGGGTCATAATAGCGGTGGCGGTTGTAATACAGGCCGGACTCCTCATCATACTGCTGCCCCGGCAGCCGGATAAGCTGCTGCAGCTGATGCGGGTTCTCTTCATTCAGCA
>NZ_JAENDM010000231.1:0-875 GCF_019375075.1 Escherichia sp. XD33 | reverse complement strand
CAATTACAATATAGACTCTTTTATTAAAATTTTATAATTATGTTAATCTTATTTTTCTGCCAACATAGCCTAAACCTAATCCACCAGAACCTAAATGTGCTGCAACAACTGGACCAAACTCAGAGTATGCTACTTGATAAGCTGAAGGACAATCATCTTGTAACTTTTTGTATAACGCTTGACCATCTTCGAAATGATCTCCATTTATGACAAATAAAGTTACTTCTTCAAAGTCTTTTACAATATCTAATACTTTCTTTTCTAATGTTTGAATAGCACGCTTTTTAGTACGAACTTTTTCTTCTGGTATAATCTTGCCATCTTCAAACTTAAGAACTGGCTTCATTTTCAATAATGTTCCAACCCATGCTTGAGCACCAGTAATTCGACCACTTTTTTGTAAATTCTTTAAGTCATCAACAATTAAATATGCACCTGTGTGTTCACGCATATTAGTTAAATCATCAATAATTTGCTGTGGTTCGTATCCTTCTTCAACCATTTCAATAGCACGTAATACATAACATCCTTCAATCATTGCTGCAAGCTTACTATCAAATGCATGTACATTAACACCTTCAACCATTTCCCCTGCTTGATAACTAGATTGATAACTTCCACTAATTCCACTTGATAAGCAAATGACAATGATATCTGTGTAACCTTGATCTCTTAACATTTCATATTTAGTAATCCATTCGCCAATTGCTGGTTGGCTTGTTGTTGGAATCGTTTGAGACGATGCCATTTTATTATAAAATTCTTCAATTGCTATTTCATTACTTTCTGTAAAGTTCTTCCCATCATCAAAAGTCACACTTAATGGCGCTATTTGAATATTATATTTATCGATTAAGTCCTGCGACAGATAACTT
>NZ_JAENDM010000230.1:0-892 GCF_019375075.1 Escherichia sp. XD33 | reverse complement strand
CAGCACCTGAACAGCCTGGTATATGACCGTGACTACGGGTGGAGTGACAACGGCGACCTGGTGCGCATCAGCGGCCCGCGACAGACGCGGGAATACGGCTACAGCGCCACGGGCAGGCTGGAGAGTGTGCGCACCCTCGCACCAGACCTGGACATCCGCATCCCGTATGCCACGGACCCGGCGGGCAACCGGCTGCCGGACCCGGAGCTGCACCCGGACAGTACACTCACAGTGTGGCCGGATAACCGCATCGCGGAGGATGCGCACTATGTCTACCGCCACGATGAATACGGCAGGCTGACGGAGAAGACGGACCGCATCCCGGCGGGTGTGATACGGACGGACGACGAGCGGACCCACCACTACCACTACGACAGCCAGCACCGCCTGGTGTTCTACACGCGGATACAGCATGGCGAGCCACTGGTCGAGAGCCGCTACCTCTACGACCCGCTGGGACGGCGAATGGCAAAACGGGTCTGGCGGCGGGAGCGTGACCTGACGGGGTGGATGTCGCTGTCGCGTAAACCGGAGGTGACGTGGTATGGCTGGGACGGAGACAGGCTGACGACGGTGCAGACTGACACCACACGTATCCAGACGGTATACGAGCCGGGAAGCTTCACGCCGCTCATCCGGGTCGAGACAGAGAACGGCGAGCGGGAAAAAGCGCAGCGGCGCAGCCTGGCAGAGACGCTCCAGCAGGAAGGGAGTGAGAACGGCCACGGCGTGGTGTTCCCGGCTGAACTGGTGCGGCTGCTGGACAGGCTGGAGGAAGAAATCCGGGCAGACCGCGTGAGCAGTGAAAGCCGGGCGTGGCTTGCGCAGTGCGGGCTGACGGTGGAGCAACTGGCCAGACAGGTGGAGCCGGAATACACACCGGCGCGAAAAG
>NZ_JAENDM010000229.1:0-908 GCF_019375075.1 Escherichia sp. XD33 | reverse complement strand
TTTGTGGGTACCGGCTTTTTTATTCACCCTCTGTAAGGAAAAGCTGATGAAACGACATCTGAACACCAGCTACAGGCTGGTATGGAATCACATTACGGGCACCCTGGTGGTGGCTTCCGAACTGGCGCGCTCACGGGGAAAACGCACCGGTGTGGCGGTTGCGCTGTCTCTTGCTGCTGTCACGTCAGTCCCGGCACTGGCTGCTGACACGGTTGTACAGGCGGGAGAAACCGTGAGCGGCGGAACACTGACAAATCATGACAACCAGATTGTCTTCGGTACGGCCAACGGAATGACCATCAGTACCGGGCTGGAGTATGGGCCGGATAACGAGGCCAATACCGGCGGACAATGGATACAAAATGGCGGTATCGCCAACAACACTACTGTCACCGGTGGTGGTCTTCAGAGAGTGAATGCCGGAGGAAGCGTTTCAGACACGGTTATCAGTGCCGGAGGCGGACAGAGCCTTCAGGGGCAGGCAGTGAACACCACTCTGAACGGCGGTGAGCAGTGGGTACATGAAGGCGGGATTGCAACGGTTACCGTCATTAATGAGAAGGGCTGGCAGGCCGTCAAATCCGGCGCAATGGCAACCGACACGGTTGTGAATACCGGCGCGGAAGGGGGACCGGATGCAGAAAATGGTGATACCGGGCAGACCGTCTACGGAGATGCCGTACGCACCACCATCAATAAAAATGGTCGTCAGATTGTGGCTGCTGAAGGAACGGCAAATACCACTGTGGTTTATGCCGGCGGCGACCAGACTGTACATGGTCACGCACTGGATACCACGCTGAATGGGGGGTACCAGTATGTGCACAACGGCGGTACGGCGTCTGGCACTGTTGTAAACAGTGACGGCTGGCAGATTATCAAGGAAGGTGGTCTGGCGGATTTCACCA
>NZ_JAENDM010000228.1:0-912 GCF_019375075.1 Escherichia sp. XD33 | reverse complement strand
GCCTATTTAGGCTATTTTTTCCACCATTTCTGGCGTTATTTCCGGTTTTTACTGAGATCTCTCCCACTGACGTATCATTTGGTCCACCCGAAACAGGTTGGCCAGGGTGAATAACATCGCCAGTTGGTTATCGTTTTTCAGCAGCCCCTTGTATCTGGCTTTCACGAAGCCGAACTGCCGCTTGATGATGCGAAACGGGTGCTCCACCCTGGCACGGATGCTGGCTTTCATGTATTCGATGTTGATGGCCGTTTTGTTCTTGCGCGGATGCTGCTTCAAGGTTTTTACCTTGCCGGGACGCTCGGCGATCAGCCAGTCCACATCCACCTCGGCCAGCTCCTCGCGCTGTGGCGCTCCTTGGTAGCCGGCATCGGCTGAGACAAATTGCTCCTCTCCATGAAGCAGATTACCCAGCTGATTGAGGTCATGCTCGTTGGCCGCGGTGGTGACCAGGCTGTGGGTCAGGCCACTCTTGGCATCGACACCAATGTGGGCCTTCATGCCAAAGTGCCACTGATTGCCTTTCTTGGTCTGATGCATCTCCGGATCGCGTTGCTGCTCTTTGTTCTTGGTAGAGCTGGGTGCCTCAATGATGGTGGCATCCACCAAAGTGCCTTGGGTCATCATGACGCCTGCTTCGGCCAGCCAGCGATTGATGGTTTTGAACAATTGACGGGCCAGTTGATGCTGCTCGAGCAGGTGGCGGAAATTCATGATGGTGGTGCGATCCGGCAGGGCGCTATCCAGGGATAATCGGGCAAACAGGCGCATGGAGGCGATTTCGTACAGGGCATCTTCCATGGCACCGTCGCTCAGGTTGTACCAATGCTGCATGCAGTGAATACGCAGCATGGTCTCCAGCGGATAGGGCCGTCGGCCATTGCCCGCCTTGGGATAAAACGGCTCGATGAC
>NZ_JAENDM010000227.1:0-921 GCF_019375075.1 Escherichia sp. XD33 | reverse complement strand
GGCCATGGTGCGTGCGTTGAACAGGATGACAAAGGCTGGGATGCCAGAAAGCGTGCGTATTGCCTGAAAATCCAGCCAGCTACAGGGTCGTTCGCACGAAATCTTATTTATTCAACAAAGCCATGCTGGTAAGACTTCCAGGGAGTGGTTATCTCAGGCCCTGCACCAGGGTTAATTTGGCAATTATGCATGCTGAACATTCTTCCAGCATGTTTACTGTCACGGGCGTTAAGACCTAAAACTGTCCCCGTTTCGCCTATGCGTTCTCTTCCACCATTTCCGTTATGTGCAACAACTTGATTTATACCTAACATTTGTGAACATGCTAATAGTGCTTCAAGTTTAGGTCTGTAATCTGTCGAAACAGAAAAATAACGATTAAAGGATCGACAAGAGATAGCCCGGCTAGTTTTAAACTTTTTGCCATTAATTATAGCATGATGCTTTTTATTGATAATTGCCGCTAATTCGACCGGATCGAGAGCATTGGTCATTTCATCAATAGAGACTGTTATCGGTCCTATAATGTAACGTTTTCGCTGATCATCAAAAGTTATCCCATGATGATTTGCCATTATTTTGTATTTGGGGTCATAGAAACATACAGGATAATCTTTTATCCCAGAGTAGGTATCCTCATCGAGTGGTTTCATACGCGTGAAGTTCTGCATATAGTTACCAGGTAATGACTCCAACTTATTGATAGTGTTTTATGTTCAGATAATGCCCGATGACTTTGTCATGCAGCTCCACCGATTTTGAGAACGACAGTGACTTCCGTCCCAGCCTTGCCAGATGTTGTCTCAGATTCAGGTTATGCCGCTCAATTCGCTGAGTGTAACGCTTGCTGATTACGTGCAGCTTTCCCTTCAGGCGGGATTCATACAGCGGCCAGCCATCCGTCATCCATACCACGACCTC
>NZ_JAENDM010000226.1:0-940 GCF_019375075.1 Escherichia sp. XD33 | reverse complement strand
GCGGGTTGTTGTTCTGCGGGTTCTGTTCTTCGTTGACATGAGGTTGTCCCGTATTCAGTGTCGCTGATTTGTATTGTCTGAAGTTGTTTTTACGTTAAGTTGATGCAGATCAATTAATATGATACCTGCGTCATAATTGATTATTTGACGTGGTTTGATGGCGTAGATGCACGTTGTGACATGCAGATGATAATTATTATCATTTTGCGGGTCCTTTCCGGCGATCCGACAGGTTACGGGGCGGCGACCTCGCGGGTTTTCGCTATTTATGAAAATTTTCCGGTTTAAGGTGTTTCCGTTCTTCTTCGTCGTAACTTAATGTTTCTATTTAAAATACCCCCTGAAAAGAAAGGAAACGACAGGTGCTGAAAGCGAGCTTTTTGGCCTCTGTCGTTTCCTTTCTCTGTTTTTGTCCGTGGAATGAACAATGGAAGTCAACAAAAAGCAGCTGGCTGACATTTTCGGTGCGAGTATCCGTACCATTCAGAACTGGCAGGAACAGGGAATGCCCGTTCTGCGAGGCGGTGGCAAGGGTAATGAGGTGCTTTATGACTCTGCCGCCGTCATAAAATGGTATGCCGAAAGGGATGCTGAAATTGAGAACGAAAAGCTGCGCCGGGAGGTTGAAGAACTGCGGCAGGCCAGCGAGGCAGATCTCCAGCCAGGGACTATTGAGTACGAACGCCATCGACTTACGCGTGCGCAGGCCGACGCACAGGAACTGAAGAATGCCAGAGACTCCGCTGAAGTGGTGGAAACCGCATTCTGTACTTTCGTGTTGTCGCGGATCGCAGGTGAAATTGCCAGTATTCTCGACGGGCTCCCCCTGTCGGTGCAGCGGCGTTTTCCGGAACTGGAAAACCGACATGTTGATTTCCTGAAACGGGATATCATCAAAGCCATGAACAAAGCAGCCGCGCTGGATGAACTGATACCGGGG
>NZ_JAENDM010000225.1:0-947 GCF_019375075.1 Escherichia sp. XD33 | reverse complement strand
ATCCCCTGCGCCGCCTGGCAGGAACTGAGGTTCATACTGTTAATGTCGCTTGCCATTTTCTGCAGGAAGTCTTTTGCGGTTTTGATTTCCGGCACCGTTGTCTGCAGGGCAAGGTCAAAGAAGTAACCGGCAGCATTGCTCATAATCTGCTTAACAAAACGCTGCAACTGCTCGCTATTAATAAAGCTGAACGAGCCGAGATAGGCGTCGATGCCGCCACATCCGGCATTGATATCCGGCAGCGTCATGGAAATCAGCTGAACATTTTTGACCTGAGTACGGGCATACAGGGAGCCACCGTAAGCATAACCGGCGGCCTGCCCCTGCCAGACGCCCGGCTGTGTGGTATTGGAGGCGAAGCCCAGCTTGTTAAAGAACTGATTCATGTCGCTGTTCACATCCGCTGACGCTGCGGGTGTGACCGTCAGTAAAGCAGCACAAAGAACCAGAAGAGGTTTAATGCGTGGCATCATTCTTGCCCTCCCTTAATTTGTTCTCCCGGCGCATACGACATTTCAGCAGGTATATCCCGATATTTCCGTCCAGTCCTGCGGCTGTAATATATTTCAGACACCGAAATCCATCCCACAATTGCCCCCACAAAAAACACAACAGAAACAGAAAAGGTAAGGCACAGCGAAACGACAATTTCTACAGGGCTGGCGGGATAAAAAAGCCCCTGATGGATAAAGGGGATATTCAGGCTGACGATTATTCCCGTCGCGATGCCGGATATTCCGGCAATGAGTAACACCACCTGCTTATTTCGCACCTTTTTTCCCTCCGTACATCTGCAGAACGGTATCCATCCGCGCCATAAAACCGGCAGCATCCGTTGCCCCCTGTAAAAGCGGTAATGCCTCAAGCGTGTTGACGTTGACCAGGAAGGTGGTCGGTGTGGCCACCGGGATATTCGGGAAGAAGGTCTGCATCACGTCCGGTGGCAC
>NZ_JAENDM010000224.1:0-961 GCF_019375075.1 Escherichia sp. XD33 | reverse complement strand
TTGCTTTAGAAAAAGAAAAAAGTTTCTTACAACCACTACCGAATGTGAATGTAAGAAACTCATATAAAGTGAAACATAAATATTTGAAAGTCAACCACTCTAATATGATTACATATAAGTCCAATCAATATTCAGTACCAGCTGAATATTGTGGGAAAATAGTTGAAGTTCAAGTTTATGATCAAAAACTACACGTTTATTATAACACTAAATCGATTTGTGAACATCTCATCACACAACGTAAATTAAATTATCAAAAAGAACATTATTTAGAAACACTGTCATCTTCTTTTGGAAATAGAGAAATGGATGATATTAATCAGATTGCGATAGATAATTTGAATGCGATTGGAGAGTTGTATGATGAATAATTCGACGAATTATAAGCGCTTAAAAGCGAATTTAGAATATTTGAAAATGAATCAAATGATTAATCATCTTGATGATGTTATCGATTTTAGTATTAAAAACAACCTGTCATTTATAGATACACTAATTAAATTAAGTGACTACGAAATCGAAATTAAAGAGAAAAATTTGATTGAATCGATGGTAAAGGTGGCGGCATTTCCGTTTAAAAAAGAAATATCAGATTTTGACTTTAATTTTCAACCGAGCATCAATCAACAAGAAATTTGGGATTTTACAGATTTGCGTTTTATAGAAAAATATCAAAACATTGTCTTTTTAGGCTCAAGTGGCGTTGGTAAAACACATTTAGCTACAGGCATTGGTATGGCTGCAGCTAAAAATAGAGTAAGTACTTACTTTATTAAATGTCATCATTTGATAGAGAATTTAAGAAAAGCAAAACTAGAGAACAGATTAGAAAATAGATTGAAGCACTATAGCAAGTATAAGTTATTAATCATAGATGAGATTGGGTACTTACCTATTGGAAGTGAAGATGCCAAACTATTCTTTCAATTAATAGATTTAAGATATGAGAAGAAAAGTACAA
>NZ_JAENDM010000223.1:0-963 GCF_019375075.1 Escherichia sp. XD33 | reverse complement strand
GGGCTTTGCAGGGGGCTGGCGCGGTTCCTGGCGACCTGAAAGCCCCTGGCTAGGGGTATCGGCGCGCCTGACCTCCTGAAACGCTCTGTAAGCGTTTTTCGCGCCTTCCATGCCCTGACGGGCATTTAAACCCCGCCTCGTGCGTCTGAGAGCTTCTGAGCGCGTTTGAAGGGCTATCTGACGACTCATCCCCGAAAGAACAACAGCGGAATCACCGACAACATGCGAGAGGTGGCACCGCTCGCCGCAGCCCCAGCGACCGAACGTTAGTGAGCGAGTGGGCGAGGAAGCGGAAGAGAACCGGAAACCACATTGAGCACGTACGCACTGATACGGGGTGTCGGGGCGAAGCCCTGACCAGATGGCAAACGGAATATCGTCGCGGGTGACGGTATTACATTTGCACATCCTGTCCTGTCTGCAAGTTCGAATTACCAACAAAGCACTGCTGTTTTTTGGCAGTGACAGTGTTGTCTGACTGAAATGTCCGTCGGCAGAATACCGGCGGTAAGACGGTCGAAAAGTGGTGCGCGATATAATCACACGACGCAGATGACAGACAGAACGGAGAAAGCAGAAAGATGAACAAGCAGCAGCAAACCGCACTCAACATGGCAAAATTCATAAAAAGCCAGAGCCTGACGCTGCTCGAAAAACTGGACGCACTCGATGCTGACGAGCAGGCCACCATGTGTGAGAAGCTGCACGAACTCGCAGAAGAACTCCAGAACAGCATACAGACACGCTTTGAAGTAGAAAATAGCACAGAGATATAACGCTCAGGGCAGGATGCCGAACGGCACAACAGAGCGTAAGGAGAAAATGTCACATAAGGCGCTCTTCCGCTTCCTCGCTCACTGACTCGCTACGCTCGGTCGTTCGACTGCGGCGAGCGGTGTCAGCTCACTCAAAGGCGGTAATACGGTTATCCACAGAATCAGGGGATAAAGCCGGAAAGAACAT
>NZ_JAENDM010000222.1:0-965 GCF_019375075.1 Escherichia sp. XD33 | reverse complement strand
ACACGTAACGATTCACTGGCTGCCCGGACCGATACCTGGTTGCAGTCGTTGCTGGTCTGGTCACCCGGACAGCGGGATATCATCAAAACGGTGGCACTGGTGCTGATGGTACTGGACCACATCAATCTGATATTCCAGCTGAAGCAGGAATGGATGTTTCTGGCCGGGCGTGGAGCCTTTCCGCTGTTTGCCCTGGTGTGGGGGCTGAATCTGTCCCGTCATGCGCATATCCGGCAACCGGCCATTAACCGGCTGTGGGGATGGGGGATTATTGCCCAGTTCGCATATTATCTGGCAGGCTTTCCCTGGTATGAGGGGAATATCCTGTTTGCCTTTGCAGTGGCGGCACAGGTGCTGACGTGGTGTGAAACGCGCAGTGGGTGGCGTACAGCAGCGGCCATTCTTCTGATGGCGCTGTGGGGGCCTTTGTCCGGCACCAGTTACGGCATTGCCGGGCTGCTGATGCTGGCAGTCAGCCACCGGCTGTACCGGGCGGAAGACAGAGCGGAACGTCTGGCGCTGGTCGCCTGCCTGCTGGCTGTTATTCCGGCGCTTAACCTTGCCACCAGTGATGCAGCGGCGGTGGCCGGTCTTGTGATGACGGTGCTGACCGTTGGTCTGGTGTCGTGTGCAGGAAAATCATTACCCCGTTTCTGGCCCGGGGATTTTTTCCCGGTATTCTACGCCTGTCATCTGGCTGTGCTGGGCGTTCTGGCGCTGTGACGGGTGTGGTATCTTTGACCGCAAGAGGATGATTCGTCAGAGGCAGAACACAGCATGACAGAGCAGAAGCGACCGGTACTGACACTGAAGCGGAAAACGGAAGGGGAGACGCCTGTCCGCAGGCGGAAAACCATCATCAATGTCACCACGCCACCAAAGTGGAAGGTGAAAAAGCAGAAGCTGGCCGAGAAAGCAGCCCGGGAAGCAGAGCTGGCGGCAAAAAAAGCGCAGGCCAGACAGGC
>NZ_JAENDM010000221.1:0-965 GCF_019375075.1 Escherichia sp. XD33 | reverse complement strand
ACACGTAACGATTCACTGGCTGCCCGGACCGATACCTGGTTGCAGTCGTTGCTGGTCTGGTCACCCGGACAGCGGGATATCATCAAAACGGTGGCACTGGTGCTGATGGTACTGGACCATGCAAACCGCATTCTGCATCTGGACCAGACGTGGATGTTTCTGGCCGGGCGTGGGGCCTTTCCGTTGTTTGCCCTTGTGTGGGGACTGAATCTGTCCCGTCATGCGCATATCCAGCAGGTGGCCATTAACCGGCTGTGGGGATGGGCAGTGATTGCTCAGTTCGCATATTATCTGGCCGACTTTCCCTGGTATGAGGGGAATATCCTGTTTGCCTTTGCAGTTGCGGCTCAGGTGCTGACATGGTGTGAAACGCGCAGTGGGTGGCGTACTGCAGCGGCCATACTCCTGATGGCACTGTGGGGGCCTTTGTCCGGCACCAGTTACGGCATTGCCGGGTTGCTGATGCTGGCAGTCAGCCACCGGCTGTACCGGGCGGAAGACAGAGCGGAACGTCTGGCGCTGGTCGCCTGCCTGCTGGCTGTTATTCCGGCGCTTAATCTTGCCACCAGTGATGCCGCGGCGGTGGCCGGCCTTGTGATGACGGTGCTGACTGTTGGCCTGGTGTCCTGTGCAGGGAAATCATTACCCCGTTTCTGGCCCGGAGACTTTTTCCCGACGTTCTATGCCTGTCATCTGGCTGTGCTGGGCGTTCTGGCGCTGTGACGGGTGTGGTATCTTTGGCCGCAAGAGGATGATTCGTCAGAGGCAGAACACAGCATGACAGAGCAGAAGCGACCGGTACTGACACTGAAGCGGAAGACAGAAGGGGAGACGCTTGTCCGCAGCCGGAAAACCATCATCAATGTCACCACGCCACCAAAGTGGAAGGTGAAAAAGCAGAAGCTGGCCGAGAAAGCAGCCCGGGAAGCAGAGCTGGCGGCAAAAAAAGCGCAGGCCAGACAGGC
>NZ_JAENDM010000220.1:0-970 GCF_019375075.1 Escherichia sp. XD33 | reverse complement strand
ATTAGTGATGCATGCGTTGAAACGAATACTGCACTTATCGGGGGAGAGACTGCTGAAATGGGTGAAATGTATCACGAAGGTGAATATGATGTAGCCGGATTTGCTGTTGGAGCAGTTGAAAAGGATGACTATGTAGATGGTTCAGAAGTGAAAGAGGGACAAGTTGTTATAGGGCTTGCGTCAAGTGGCATTCATTCAAATGGATACAGTTTAGTGCGCAAATTAATTAATGAATCAGGCATTGATTTGGCATCAAACTTCGATAATCGTCCATTTATAGATCTCTTTTTAGAACCAACTAAATTGTATGTCAAACCTGTACTTACTTTGAAAAAAGAAGTTTCTATTAAGGCAATGAATCATATTACTGGTGGAGGTTTTTATGAAAATATTCCACGTGCATTGCCAGCCGGATATGCTGCTAGAATTGATACAACATCATTTCCAACGCCAAAAATATTTGATTGGTTACAACAACAAGGCAATATAGACACAAATGAAATGTATAACATTTTTAACATGGGTATTGGCTATACGGTTATCGTTGATGAAAAAGATGCATCACGCGCTTTGAAGATTTTAGCAGAACAAAATGTGGAAGCTTATCAAATTGGTCATATTGTGAAAAATGAGTCAACTGCAATTGAATTGTTGGGGGTATAACAATGGTTAAAATTGCGATTTTTGCATCAGGTTCAGGAAGTAACTTTGAAAATATAGTTGAGCATGTTGAATCAGGAAAACTTGAAAATATTGAAGTTACGGCGCTATATACGGATCATCAAAATGCGTTTTGTATAGATAGAGCAAAAAAGCACGATATTCCTGTTTATATTAATGAACCAAAACAATTTGATTCAAAAGCAGCGTATGAACAACATTTAGTAACATTATTAAATAAAGATAAGGTAGAGTGGATTATTTTAGCTGGCTACATGCGTCTAATTGGTCCAGACTTATTAGCTTCATT
>NZ_JAENDM010000219.1:0-976 GCF_019375075.1 Escherichia sp. XD33 | reverse complement strand
TGCCGTTACGCACCACCCCGTCAGTAGCTGAACAGGAGGGACAGCTGATAGAAACAGAAGCCACTGGAGCACCTCAAAAACACCATCATACACTAAATCAGTAAGTTGGCAGCATCACCCGACGCACTTTGCGCCGAATAAATACCTGTGACGGAAGATCACTTCGCAGAATAAATAAATCCTGGTGTCCCTGTTGATACCGGGAAGCCCTGGGCCAACTTTTGGCGAAAATGAGACGTTGATCGGCACGTAAGAGGTTCCAACTTTCACCATAATGAAATAAGATCACTACCGGGCGCTGAGAGATCCCCTCATAATTTCCCCAAAGCGTAACCATGTGTGAATAAATTTTGAGCTAGTAGGGTTGCAGCCACGAGTAAGTCTTCCCTTGTTATTGTGTAGCCAGAATGCCGCAAAACTTCCATGCCTAAGCGAACTGTTGAGAGTACGTTTCGATTTCTGACTGTGTTAGCCTGGAAGTGCTTGTCCCAACCTTGTTTCTGAGCATGAACGCCCGCAAGCCAACATGTTAGTTGAAGCATCAGGGCGATTAGCAGCATGATATCAAAACGCTCTGAGCTGCTCGTTCGGCTATGGCGTAGGCCTAGTCCGTAGGCAGGACTTTTCAAGTCTCGGAAGGTTTCTTCAATCTGCATTCGCTTCGAATAGATATTAACAAGTTGTTTGGGTGTTCGAATTTCAACAGGTAAGTTAGTTGCTAGAACCCATGGCTCCTTTGCCGACGCTGAGTAGATTTTAGGTGACGGGTGGTGACAATGAGTCCGTGTCGAGCGCTGATTTTTTCGGCCTTTAGAGCGAGATTTATACAATAGAATTTGGCATGAGATTGGATTGCTGGCACTGTTGCAAAGTTAGCGATGAGGCAGCCTTTTGTCTTATTCAAAGGCCTTACATTTCAAAAACTCTGCTTACCAGGCGCATTTCGCCCAGGGGATCACCATAATAAAATGCTGAG
>NZ_JAENDM010000218.1:0-981 GCF_019375075.1 Escherichia sp. XD33 | reverse complement strand
GCTACGCTCGGTCATGAGACTGCGGCGAGCACTACCAGCACAATCATGCGGAAAACAGCACCATTGCAGGGCTGAACGGGGAAAAACGGCAAAAGACCTACTGCTCAAAAAAACGCCAGAAAGGCGCTGTTATCTGATATAGGCTATTTTCCGCTTTTCCAGTTTCGAATGGTTCGAGTAGAAACCTCCAACATCGCCGCAATAGCTTTCTGAGAATATCCATTCTCCAGCATACATAGCGCCATGAAACGCTTGTCATCGTAGGCTTCGCCTTTAGCGATGCCACCTTTCCTGCCTCTCTTGGCCTGTATTTCTGGCGTGTGCGTATCAGCCACATACTGTGCGAAAGTTTCCGCCGTGAAGTTCCTGTGCGTGTATTTCGCAATACTCTTGCCAATAGCCCGACATTCAGGAGGTGAAAGCGGAACGGGAAGCGATGCGTTGTACATTTCGACACGCTGAATCACGGCATCAAGCCACTGTGAGAATGCTGGCCAGCCCTGACGAATCGCCCTGTAAGCCCATTTGCGCGTCATTTCGAACAGATGGCAGTTTCGCCCCATCCCGTAATGTTTATCGATGCTACGGCGCGCTGAAGTGCTCAAATCGAGATAATCAGCCAGTTCATCGAGGGTATAGGCTTCCTCACGCCACTCCATCACCTGCCATTCCAGATGGAACGGATTTTTGCAAATCAGTCCGCTGTAGTTTACATCTGCGCCCAGTTTTTCACACAACGCACGTTCAATCGCGGCGGCGTATTTCAGCGCCTTAACCGAAGCATCAGGCGCGGTTCTCACGGCGATATTGAGTGCGTAGAGCAGGTGGGCGTGACCGTTCACGGGATTTTTTATGGTGATGTTCGGTGCGGGGGCGTTCAGGTCGCTCCAGTCAATCGCAGCCCCCTCGCGGTCAACGTCAAAAACCAGCCAGAACTGCGCATGAGGTTGGTTCTGCTGGATATACCGTGCAAGAAGCGCG
>NZ_JAENDM010000217.1:0-998 GCF_019375075.1 Escherichia sp. XD33 | reverse complement strand
CGAAGCTGTAACACCGCCGATTAATGGTCCTACAAGAGACCCTGCACTGACTGAACTTTGTAATCTTCCTAATACCTTGCCACGATCTTCAGCTGGCGCCTCTGCACTCGCAAACGCACTTGATGCATCAACAACACCACCAAATAGTCCCTGCAATAACCTCACAAGTACAAACTGTAATGGTGTAGTACACAATGCCATTAAAAATAAGCATACCGCCAAACCAAGTAACGCTCTTAACACCATCCATTTTCGGCTAATCTTATCACCTAGCTTCCCCCATATCGGCGAAGCTATCATCGTCGTTACAGCTGGAGCAGCAATCGCTATACCACTCCACAACTGTATTTCTACGACTGATAGATTTTGTAGTGATGCCATATAAATTGGCAATAATGGCACAAGTACTGTCAGTCCAGCAATCGCTATAAACTGACTGAGCCATAAAATGCGAAAGTTACTGCGCCATATAGTCTGATTAATCATATGTCACCATTGGATTTGGTACGGTAGTTAAACCTGAAGGCATACTACCTCCACCACTATCACGTTGATATAGCAATGGTAATAGAATTTGTTTAAATGGCCACGTCTGTTTATCGAATAAAATGTGTCTGACAGCTAGCTGATCAGTTGTAACCCAGGAAATAGTTGCCACTTCATTTTTTAAAATTTGTTTTAACAACGACATAAGTTCATGCTCACTTACACCAAATAAATCTTGAATTGCATCAATAATGGCATATAGATTTACCGATACAGCTAATGTTTGAAAATAAGCAAAGAATGTTTCCAAATCTTCATTAATTAGCGTATTAGGTGTATCTTCTCTGACGACATACTTCGGCAATGAAAGCTGATGTGCTGTTAGCCATGGTTTATAAATTCTGACAGTATCATGATCACGTAACACGCATTTTTGTACACGTCCATCTTCAAATGACAACAATATATTTTGACCATGCAACTCAGGTAATGCGCCGTATTGCATAAATGAT
>NZ_JAENDM010000216.1:0-1004 GCF_019375075.1 Escherichia sp. XD33 | reverse complement strand
GTTAACGCAATGTAATCAGGCATTTCCCCTGGCAGACTGTTCAGAAGAAAATCCAGTTCCATACAGCGCGGGCAACAGAGACCACCGTGTCACGGACGGCACGCAGAACCGTACGAGCCACAGAGGCAACACAGACGCTCTCCGCCGTGTCAAATATCCGGTCCACCGCACCGGTAAACTGTTCACGGGCCTGCCCCCGGACAGATTCCGTGCACAGCTCGTCCTGCAGGCGGGTCATCAGGGGACTGGCGGCATGGTCGGGAAGTGCTGTCATGAGCGCGCTGACCAGCGTATCCAGTTCCCAGCCGGTGCGGGCCGATACGGCCACAACCGGATGTACGGGCCGGAACAGACGGAATACCGCCTCCGTTTTTTCGCGAATGTTCTGTGCCTGTGCGGGAGAAGGCTGAATACCGGCCATATCCCATTCATGGCAGGGCTCCGTTTTGTCGGCCTGCGTCACCACAAACAGCACCTGCTGATGTCCCCGGTGCAGGATGTGTCGCCAGAAATACTCATCCACAGACAGGGCACGGTCATCGGCTTTAATCAGCCACAGTACCAGGTCAAGTTCAGGCAGAATGTCACGGTACAGGGCTTCATACTCTGCATCCCTGTCCCGGCTCTCGCCCACCCCGGGCAGGTCAGTGATAATCATGCTGTGACCGTGGCCACTCAGACGGAAGCGCCGCACTTCCCGGGTGCCGGCGTGAACATCACTGACCGGGGTGACCTCCCCCTGAAACAGTGCATTACAGAGTGAGGATTTACCGGCCCCGCTTTTACCCATAATGCCAATCACGGGTTCGTGACTGGTGAGTTTGCGCAGATGTTCCAGGATGTGACGGGAAAGTGAGTAAGGCAGGGAGGAGAGCGGTTTTTCAATTGCCTCAATGGCATCAGACGGATTCATACATGTATTCCCGGTGAAAAAAGACAAAACCCCGCGCACCGGAAAGGTGGCGGGGGATTCACGGAGATAATATCTGTCTGAAATTATTTAG
>NZ_JAENDM010000215.1:0-1012 GCF_019375075.1 Escherichia sp. XD33 | reverse complement strand
TGGGCAATGGAGCGCCTGCCGGCCCAGTATCAGCCCGTCATACTTGAAGCTAGACAGGCTTATCTTGGACAAGAAGAAGATCGCTTGGCCTCCCGCGCAGATCAGTTGGAAGAATTTGTTCACTACGTGAAAGGCGAGATCACCAAGGTAGTCGGCAAATAATGTCTAACAATTCGTTCAAGCCGACGCCGCTTCGCGGCGCGGCTTAACTCAAGCGTTAACCCAGGATGAGAACCTTGAAAGTATCATTGATGGCTGCGAAAGCGAAAAACGGCGTGATTGGTTGCGGTCCAGACATACCCTGGTCCGCGAAAGGGGAGCAGCTACTTTTTAAAGCATTGACCTACAATCAGTGGCTTCTGGTGGGTCGCAAGACGTTTGAATCTATGGGCGCACTCCCCAATAGGAAATACGCGGTCGTTACCCGCTCAGGTTGGACATCAAATGATGACAATGTAGTTGTATTTCAGTCAATCGAAGAGGCCATGGACAGGCTAGCTGAATTCACCGGTCACGTTATAGTGTCTGGTGGCGGAGAAATTTACCGAGAAACATTACCCATGGCCTCTACGCTCCACTTATCGACGATCGACATCGAGCCAGAGGGGGATGTTTTCTTCCCGAGTATTCCAAATACCTTCGAAGTTGTTTTTGAGCAACACTTTACTTCAAACATTAACTATTGCTATCAAATTTGGAAAAAGGGTTAACAAAGCTATGCAATCGACGGCAAAAAGCTTCGTTCGCTTCGCGCACTACGCCTTTTCCGCGATTGATAGCGACGTTATGTGAATATTGAAATGAGCATTCCAAAGAAAGGAAGTAGAAAAATTATCGTGGGCGAAAATGAGTTTTTGTGGCTCATTAGGTCAAAACTCACATATTCGCAGGACGGCACTGTTGCAAATAGTCGGTGGTGATAAACTTATCATCCCCTTTTGCTGATGGAGCTGCACATGAACCCATTCAAAGGCCGGCATTTTCAGCGTGACATCATTCTGTGGGCCGTACG
>NZ_JAENDM010000214.1:0-1031 GCF_019375075.1 Escherichia sp. XD33 | reverse complement strand
ACAACGCCCGCGCCAACGGTACGGCCGCCTTCACGGATTGCGAAACGCAGACCGTCGTCCATCGCGATCGGGTGGATCAGGGTAACAACCATTTTGATGTTGTCGCCCGGCATTACCATCTCTACGCCTTCCGGCAGTTCGATGGTACCAGTCACGTCAGTAGTACGGAAGTAGAACTGCGGACGGTAGCCTTTGAAGAAAGGAGTATGACGGCCGCCTTCATCTTTGGACAGAATGTACACTTCAGATTCGAACTTGGTGTGCGGCTTGATGGTGCCCGGCTTAGCCAGTACCTGACCACGTTCGATTTCTTCACGTTTGATACCACGCAGCAGAACACCTACGTTCTCACCAGCACGGCCTTCGTCCAGCAGTTTGCGGAACATTTCAACGCCAGTACAGGTAGACTTCTGAGTCTCTTTGATACCAACGATTTCAACTTCTTCACCAACTTTGATGATACCGCGTTCTACACGACCGGTAACAACGGTACCACGACCGGAGATGGAGAATACGTCTTCGATCGGCAGCAGGAACGGCTTGTCAATCGCACGCTCTGGTTCCGGAATGTAAGAATCCAGGAAGCCAGCCAGTTCCAGGATTTTCGCTTCCCACTCTGCGTCGCCTTCCAGCGCTTTCAGAGCAGAACCACGAACGATCGGAGTGTCGTCGCCCGGGAAGTCGTACTGAGACAGAAGTTCACGAACTTCCATTTCAACCAGTTCCAGCAGCTCTTCGTCATCAACCATGTCGCATTTGTTCAGGAACACGATGATGTACGGAACGCCTACCTGACGACCCAGCAGGATGTGCTCACGAGTCTGCGGCATCGGGCCGTCAGTCGCAGCAACTACCAGGATCGCGCCGTCCATCTGAGCAGCACCGGTGATCATGTTTTTAACATAGTCGGCGTGCCCCGGGCAGTCTACGTGTGCGTAGTGACGGGTCGGGGTGTCGTATTCAACGTGAGAAGTGTTGATGGTGATACCACGAGCTTTTTCTTCCGGCGCGTTATCGATCTGGTCGAATGC
>NZ_JAENDM010000213.1:0-1033 GCF_019375075.1 Escherichia sp. XD33 | reverse complement strand
GGAAGAAATCCGGGCAGACCGCGTGAGCAGTGAAAGCCGGGCGTGGCTTGCGCAGTGCGGGCTGACGGTGGAGCAACTGGCCAGACAGGTGGAGCCGGAATACACACCGGCGCGAAAAGTTCATTTTTACCACTGCGACCACCGGGGCCTGCCGCTGGCGCTCATCAGCGAAGACGGCAATACGGCGTGGCGCGGGGAGTATGATGAATGGGGCAACCAGCTTAATGAGGAGAACCCGCATCACCTGCACCAGCCGTACCGTCTGCCAGGGCAGCAGCATGATGAGGAGTCGGGGCTGTACTATAACCGTCACCGGCACTACGATCCGTTGCAGGGGCGGTATATCACCCCGGACCCGATTGGGTTGAGAGGTGGATGGAATATGTATCAGTATCCGTTGAATCCCATACAAGTGATAGACCCAATGGGGTTAGATGCGATTGAGAATATGACATCAGGTGGACTAATTTATGCCGTATCTGGTGTACCTGGATTGATTGCTGCAAACAGCATTACTAACAGTGCTTACCAGTTCGGTTATGATATGGATGCTATTGTTGGCGGAGCTCATAATGGGGCCGCCGATGCAATGAGACATTGTTACTTGATGTGTCGAATGACTAAGACATTTGGATCAACAATAGCTGACGTGATAGGTAAAAATCATGAGGCGGCAGGGGATAGACAAGGTCAGCCAGCTAAAGAAAGAATCATGGATCTTAAAAATAACACTGTCGGTATTGCTTGTGGCGATTTTTCTGCCAAATGTAGCGATGCATGTATTGAAAAATATGGTAATGACTCCAACTTATTGATAGTGTTTTATGTTCAGATAATGCCCGATGACTTTGTCATGCAGCTCCACCGATTTTGAGAACGACAGTGACTTCCGTCCCAGCCTTGCCAGATGTTGTCTCAGATTCAGGTTATGCCGCTCAATTCGCTGAGTGTAACGCTTGCTGATTACGTGCAGCTTTCCCTTCAGGCGGGATTCATACAGCGGCCAGCCATCCGTCATCCATACCACGACCTC
>NZ_JAENDM010000212.1:0-1043 GCF_019375075.1 Escherichia sp. XD33 | reverse complement strand
TGTTAGTCGGACGCCTACGGCGCCGAGGAAAAAAGAAACCAAACCATTCTTGCTGCCAAAGAGAAAAACCCCTTACGGTGGCGTACTGGGAAAGTGCGTATCTACGACGCCTTGCCGGTCTCAATGTCATGCCGTCCTCTTTCGAAGGCTGCTTGATGCAAACCTCTCAAAAATCTGGCATAAACTATCTTGACATATTCCGATTGAACACCTTCCGAATATCAGCGGCTATCAGCGGGATCTCATCTTTTTTCGTGACGTAGGAGTGGGCATTCTGCTGCAGATGAAACTGGCAGCGTTGCCACAGAATTCCAGGGAAGACAGCATCGATTGCCGCGCGCAGTCCTGAGTGGTCATCACTGGTGATCATTCGCAGGCCGTGCATCCCTCGTCGTACGAGACCCTCGAGAAAGGAACGCCAGTTTACCTCTGCCTCACTGTTCGCGACTTCGGCGTCAAGAATATGCCGATTCCCGCTGTAATCAACGCCAATAGCCACTAGAAGCGCCTGCTTGACCACATGGGAACCGACGCGAACCGATTCATAGGTCGCATCAAGTACCAAGTATTGAATCTGTCCGACAGGCTGCGCCTTCCAAGACGTAATCTCTTCATCGAGCTCCTTTGCCAGCCTGCTGACCTGGGACGAGCTGACTTCGGTGCCACAAAGAATTTCGACGATATCCGAGACCCTGCGGGTACTTACTCCTTTGACATACATTTCGGCGATGGCGAGCTTGAGAGCACGCTCACTGCGCATGCCTTTCTCGATGCAGCTGGGATAAAACTCCATCCCGCGAACTTGTGGTACTTTCAAGAGGACTTTCCCGGTCGCAAGATTGAATATTGGATTATTTGGATTTACCAACAAACACTACTATTTAGCTACGAAAACTCAAGAGAAGTACACAAAACCTTTTGGAAGTGATGGAAGTTTAAGTCCTCTTGATTATAGTGTAGGTATTGGAACAGGTTTAGAATTAGGACATTTCCAGTTTATGTTTGGCTATGATTACCCTCTTAGTAACAGTTCGAAAGATCCA
>NZ_JAENDM010000211.1:0-1051 GCF_019375075.1 Escherichia sp. XD33 | reverse complement strand
CGTACGGCCCACAGAATGATGTCACGCTGAAAATGCCGGCCTTTGAATGGGTTCATGTGCAGCTCCATCAGCAAAAGGGGATGATAAGTTTATCACCACCGACTATTTGCAACAGTGCCGAAACGACTGAGCAAAATGATCAGTGATCTACTCCCTCCGGTGGATTTAACGGAGTTGCTGCTCGAAATTAACGCCCATACCGGATTTGCTGATGAGTTTTTCCATGCTAGTGAAGCCAGTGCCAGAGTTGATGATCTGCCCGTCAGCATCAGCGCCGTGCTGATGGCTGAAGCCTGCAATATCGGTCTGGAACCACTGATCAGATCAAATGTTCCTGCACTGACCCGACACCGGCTGAACTGGACAAAAGCGAACTATCTGCGGGCTGAAACTATCACCAGCGCTAATGCCAGACTGGTTGATTTTCAGGCAACGCTGCCACTGGCACAGATATGGGGTGGAGGAGAAGTGGCATCTGCAGATGGAATGCGCTTTGTTACGCCAGTCAGAACAATCAATGCCGGACCGAACCGCAAATACTTTGGTAATAACAGAGGGATCACCTGGTACAACTTTGTGTCCGATCAGTATTCCGGCTTTCATGGCATCGTTATACCGGGGACGCTGAGGGACTCTATCTTTGTGCTGGAAGGTCTTCTGGAACAGGAGACCGGGCTGAATCCAACCGAAATTATGACCGATACAGCAGGTGCCAGCGAACTTGTCTTTGGCCTTTTCTGGCTGCTGGGATACCAGTTTTCTCCACGCCTGGCTGATGCCGGTGCTTCGGTTTTCTGGCGAATGGACCATGATGCCGACTATGGCGTGCTGAATGATATTGCCAGAGGGCAATCAGATCCCCGAAAAATAGTCCTTCAGTGGGACGAAATGATCCGGACCGCTGGCTCCCTGAAGCTGGGCAAAGTACAGGTTTCAGTGCTGGTCCGTTCATTGCTGAAAAGTGAACGTCCTTCCGGACTGACTCAGGCAATCATTGAAGTGGGGCGCATCAACAAAACGCTGTATCTGCTTAATTATATTGATGATGAAG
>NZ_JAENDM010000210.1:0-1052 GCF_019375075.1 Escherichia sp. XD33 | reverse complement strand
AGGATTCAAGTATTGGTACTGGTTCAATCGTAGCAATTTACAATGCAGTTGATCGTATTTTCCAAAAAGAAACAGAATTAATTGATTATCGTATTAATTCTGTCACTGAAGGTACTGATGCCCAAGCAGAAGTACACGTAAATTTATTGATTGAAGGTAAGACTGTCAATGGCTTTGGTATTGATCATGATATTTTACAAGCCTCTTGTAAAGCATACGTAGAAGCACATGCTAAATTTGCAGCTGAAAATGTTGAAAAGGTAGGTAATTAATTATGACTTATAACATTGTTGCACTACCTGGTGATGGAATCGGTCCAGAAATTTTGAACGGATCTCTATCATTGCTTGAAATTATAAGTAATAAATATAACTTTAATTATCAAATAGAGCACCACGAATTTGGTGGTGCCTCTATTGATACATTCGGCGAGCCTTTAACTGAGAAAACCTTAAATGCGTGTAAAAGAGCAGATGCTATTTTACTGTGTGCAATCGGTGGACCTAAATGGACAGATCCTAACAATCGACCAGAACAAGGATTATTAAAATTACGTAAATCATTAAATTTATTTGCAAATATACGCCCCACTACCGTTGTCAAAGGCGCTAGTTCTTTATCACCTTTAAAGCAAGAACGCGTTGAAGGTACAGATTTAGTTATAGTCCGTGAATTGACAAGTGGTATTTATTTTGGAGAACCTAGACATTTTAATAATCACGAGGCCTTAGATTCTCTTACTTATACAAGAGAAGAAATAGAACGCATTGTTCACGTAGCATTTAAATTGGCCGCTTCAAGACGAGGAAAACTAACATCAGTTGATAAAGAAAATGTATTAGCTTCTAGTAAATTGTGGCGCAAAGTCGTAAATGAAGTGAGTCAATTATATCCAGAAGTAACAGTAAATCACTTACTTGTTGATGCTTGTAGTATGCATTTAATCACAAATCCAAAACAATTTGACGTCATCGTTTGTGAAAACTTATTTGGTGATATTTTAAGTGATGAAGCTTCAGTGATTCCTGGTTCACTTGGTTTATCACCTTCTG
>NZ_JAENDM010000209.1:0-1053 GCF_019375075.1 Escherichia sp. XD33 | reverse complement strand
TTTGTTGAATAAATAAGATTTCGTGCGAACGACCCTGTAGCTGGCTGGATTTTCAGGCAATACGCACGCTTTCTGGCATCCCAGCCTTTGTCATCCTGTTCAACGCACGCACCATGGCCATAGCTTCCGCTACCTGACCATCGTAGTCACGCAGCGTCAGTGAATCTCCCAACAACTGCTTCATTCTGTACATTGCCGTTTCCGCTATCGAGCGACGGTTATATTCCGTTGTCCATTTCCACCGTGCATTGCTTCCGCTCAGCCGCTGATTAGCAACGGCACGGTTGCGGTCTGCGTACTCACCGGGCCAGTAACCTGCTCCTTTTCGGGGAGGAATAAGCGCGCTGATTTTTTTGCGGCGCAGTTCATCGTGACAGAGCCGGGTATCGTAAGCCCCGTCTGCCGCGGCTGCCCTGATTTTTCTGTGAGTCTGCCGGATAAGGCCCGGGAAGGCTTCTGAGTCCGTGACGTTATTCAGCGACAGGTCTGCACAGACAACTTCATGTGTGTTGCTGTCAACAGCAAGATGCAACTTTCGCCAGATACGACGGCGCTCTTTGCCGTGCTTTCTGACTTTCCATTCGCCTTCACCAAAGACCTTCAGCCCGGTGGAATCAATCACCAGGTGTGCGATTTCACCCCGGGTGGACGTTTTGAAACTGACATTAACCGACTTTGCCCGCTTACTGACACTGGTGTAATCCGGGCAGCGCAACGGAACGTTCATCAGGGCAAAAATGGAATCAATAAAACCCTGCGCAGCCCGCAGGGTCAGCCGGAATACGCGTTTAATCACCAGAACGGTGGTGATGGCGAGATCAGAATAGCGCTGGGGCCTTCCTCGTGATGAAGGCGTTGCCGACTCATACCAGGCCTGAATCGCCTCATCATCCAGCCAGAAAGTGAGGGAGCCACGGTTGATGAGAGCTTTGTTGTAGGTGGACCAGTTGGTGATTCTGAACTTTTGCTTTGCCACGGAATGGTCTGTGTTGTCGGGAGGATGCGTGATCTGATCCTTCAACTCAGCAAAAGTTCGATTTATTCAACAAAGCC
>NZ_JAENDM010000208.1:0-1055 GCF_019375075.1 Escherichia sp. XD33 | reverse complement strand
TGGGGGATAGTAAACTCGTATTCTTGCTTTACAACGGATGTTCACCCCAAGTCAAAAAACAAAAGTGCCGTAAAAGCCTTATATTTATTGACTTTTACGCCGAACAGCAAGCTTTTTTCTAGTGACTACCCGTATGTTCCGGCTTGGCAATACTTCTGGCAACTTTATCTGTAATGCCTCTAATAATTCATGTGATTGTTGCCGCGGACGCGGGATCTTCTGGCAACTAGCTTTTTGGCCTTTGATTGTTACTTCCATCGAACAAATGGTCGTCAATTGTGCGAGACCTTCCTCTACCGTCAAGTCAAAATTCTTCCACGCTCTGCGCAGCCTTCGAATTATCATGTACGCAAGCATTACCACAAACACATGTCCCCGTGTACTATCCTCCTTTCTTACATACACCGGACGAACCTCCAAATTCACCGTCTTACAGTCCCGAAACGCCTTCTCCACTTCCGTTAAATCCTTGTATCGTTCATGTACCAGATTGGTATCCGCCTCGTTCTCCTCAAGATCAGTCTTGATTGCGTAACAACCATCAAGGTATGATGCCTCCTTTAATGCTTCCTCATCTCTCTCTATCTTTAGCGTCCTATCCTCTTCTTTTATCTGCACCCACCCATCAAGTTTCAATCTCGTTAGCCTTTCCCTTGTTGTTTCCAGGGCCTTCGATACTGACGACTTAGGATGTTCCTTCAGATAACTGTTCTTCTTCACGATGTATTTCTCTATACTCTGTAATTTTGATACACGGGTCTTTGACATCTCTTCCGCCCTTACCGGATTGCGCCTCAGAATATATCGAACCTCATCATCCTTTATCTCGCAGAGCTTTTCTTCGAACAATCCTAATTGCAGTATCCCTTTATTTATCAACGACTCTATCTGCGGCTTGGTTATCGCCGTTATGTAATGAAACCCTTCCGGTAAACTTTCGATTTGCACCGTCTTGATCATCCCACGATCTCCTACAATCGTTACATCTTTGCATCCAAACCGCTCTAATACCTTCTTTACCTGAGATTCAAAGGTCTTCGGATCCTGGGTGTTGC
>NZ_JAENDM010000207.1:0-1057 GCF_019375075.1 Escherichia sp. XD33 | reverse complement strand
AAAAAAACCTGTTTTTGCAGATACTTGCGTATTTGCGAGAATCGTTTGCGGTTGGGGGAGCTGTGACGACGGCAACCGCACGCGTGAGAGTTCCGCTACCGGCGCAGAGAGTTTCATCGACAGCGGACACCTGATGAGTTGCCACAAAAACCGTATGTAGCGCGGCTAGATTGGTTGAGTTAGACCTTGGCGGCAGTTCCCGGTATGTGGTGGCGTGACGGGTGAGATGGTGCGGCGAAGACGCATACGTCACGCAGGCGCGGGTTCTTCCACCGACGCGCCCCGTGATCGATGGCCTTGGCTCCGTCCGGCATATCGAGAGCGGCAAACTACCCGTCCCTTCACTGGGAGGGGTGAGTTGTTGCCGTTCCCTCCGACCTTCCACCATCCAGCATATCGCACGATCCCATGAGCACCGCAACAACTGATAACTCCAGAGCAAAAAAAAAAAAAGGATCTGCATCATGTGAGAGTGATCCCACCGCTCGCCGCAGCCCCAGCGACCGAACGTAGTGAGCGAGTGGGCGAGGAAGCGGAAGTGAACCGGAAACCACATTGAGCACGTACGCACCTATGCCAGATCCGCGCGTAGCGCGTCGCGAAATCGAAAACATTGAACACCGGCAGGCAAACGCACCACCACGCAGCGGAATTAATGATGATCTGGGCTTGTTTCAAGATCGAGCCTGATTGCCTTAAGTTTCTGTAATATATTGTCTTTTGGGTATCTCAGTTCGCCTGTTTTTGTGTCCACTAGTCCGGCCTCGATCAGTAACCCCGCCGCAAGAAACAGGCGGTGATTGCGTTCCCGTCGTTGTGTTTTCCCCTCCATCCGTTTTTGGTTGGCCTGTTTGCGTGCGTTCTCCTGTGCCTGTAGCTCGTTTTTTTCTGCGGTTGCCAGGACGTGGAGTAGTTTGCGCTCCTGTTCTGTTAGTCCGGCTTCGTTATCGAGCAGGTCAATGATCTGCCTCTGTCGTGCGGTCTGTTCTCCGAGCTTCCTGATAAAGCCGATTCGTTTCTTCAACCAGTCGATGTTGCTGATGCGCATGTTTGGGAT
>NZ_JAENDM010000206.1:0-1064 GCF_019375075.1 Escherichia sp. XD33 | reverse complement strand
TATAATTTAATCTGCAATACTCTTTCAACATATAAAAGGCATTGTTTTTAATTCGTTGTAATTTTAAAAACAACTTTTTCTTACTTCAAAAATACGAGCATCATTCAAACGTAATTTTTATCAGCAATAAATCAATAATCTTCATATCATCATAATCTGTTAACGTATATATTTATTAGCCTTTCATTTCATAAAAAAACATTAATACAAACTAATCAAAACCACCCGTGTGAACGGGTGGTTTGTTCTGCGGCTATAAGCCTTCCTTACTGGCCAGCCCTAAAAGGGCACTGACAAGTCAGCCAACTGCACTACTATTTCAGCAACCCTAAAGGGTTACTCTTTTTTCTTTCTTTTTCTATTTTTCTCTCCAGTGAAAGGATCTAAATATTCTTCCATTGAGATTTGGTCTGCAACGATATCCTCTTGTAATTGATTACGAATATAATTTTCAATCACTTTTTTATTTCTACCTACTGTATCCACATAAAATCCTTTACACCAAAACTTTCTATTTCCATATCTATACTTTAAGTTAGCATGTCTATCAAATATCATTAAACTACTTTTTCCTTTTAAATAGCCAACAAATGATGATACCCCAAGTTTAGGTGGTATACTTACTAACATATGGATATGATCTTTACATGCCTCTGCTTCAATTATCTCTACACCTTTTCTTTCACATAATTGACGCAATATAATCCCTATATCTTTTTTTATTTTTCCATATATCACTTGTCTTCTGTATTTAGGTGCAAAGACAATATGATACTTACAATTCCATTTTGTATGTGCTAAACTGTTTGTGTCAGATGACATTAAATAGCATCTCCTCGTGTTGATTATTTTGGTTGGCTGACCAATATTTATTCTAGCACGTAGAGATGCATTTTTTGTGACAATGGTAGAACCTTTTCTGAACCATACGCATAGCGTATGGTTTTCTTTTCATAAAAAAATAAAGGATGACGTTTTAATTAATCACGTCATCCTTTATTTATATTTATTTTTAGTAAGTTCTGATTGGTAAAATTAATTGCGTTACCGAGTCGTCACCTTTT
>NZ_JAENDM010000205.1:0-1072 GCF_019375075.1 Escherichia sp. XD33 | reverse complement strand
TTTGACCTTGCCCTGCAGACAACGGTGCCGGAAATCAAAACCGCAAAAGACTTCCTGCAGAAAATGGCAAGCGACATTAACAGTATGAACCTCAGTTCCTGCCAGGCGGCGCAGGGGATTATTGGCGGGCTTTTCCCCCGGACGCAGGTGTCCCAGCAAAAAGTCTGTCAGGACATTGCCGGTGAGAGCAATATTTTTGCTGACTGGGCGGCTTCCCGGCAGGGATGTACCGTTGGCGGGAAATCTGACAGTGTCAGGGATAAAGCCAGCGACAAGGATAAGGAGCGGGTGACCAAAAACATCAACATCATGTGGAATGCGCTTTCCAAAAACAGAATGTTTGACGGCAACAAAGAGCTGAAAGAGTTTGTGATGACGCTGACCGGCTCACTGGTGTTTGGTCCCAACGGCGAAATCACACCGCTGTCAGCCAGAACCACTGACCGCTCAATTATCCGGGCCATGATGGAAGGCGGCACAGCAAAAATTTATCACTGCAACGATTCTGATAAATGCCTGAAAGTGGTGGCAGACACACCGGTGACCATCAGCCGGGATAATGCACTGAAGTCTCAGATTACTAAACTTCTGGCCAGCATTCAGAACAAGGCGGTCAGTGACACGCCTCTGGATGACAAGGAAAAAGGCTTTATTTCCAGTACCACCATCCCCGTCTTCAAATACCTGGTTGACCCGCAGATGCTCGGAGTTTCCAACAGCATGATTTACCAGCTGACGGACTATATCGGTTACGACATCCTGCTGCAGTACATTCAGGAGCTGATACAGCAGGCCCGGGCGATGGTGGCCACAGGAAATTATGACGAAGCAGTTATCGAACATATTAACGACAACATGAATGATGCCACCCGGCAGATTGCGGCGTTTCAGTCACAGGTGCAGGTACAGCAGGATGCGCTGCTGGTTGTCGATCGTCAGATGAGCTACATGCGTCAGCAGCTTTCCGCCCGCATGCTCAGTCGTTACCAGAACAACTATCACTTCGGAGGGAGCACGCTGTGAATGAAGTTTATGTGATTGCCGGTGGTGAGTGGTTGCGGAATAACCTGAA
>NZ_JAENDM010000204.1:0-1085 GCF_019375075.1 Escherichia sp. XD33 | reverse complement strand
GCTTTGTAGTCTTCCAGCAACAGTTCAGCAAAGTCCATTTCGAAGCCGCGACGACACATAATGCGCATCACCACGATGTCGGTGGCTTCACCGCCGAGAGTGAAGGCCGGAACCTGCCAGCCGCGCAGACGCAGACGTTCAGAGAGGTCGTACAGGGTGTATCCCGGATCTTCACCATCTTTCAGTTTGAAGCAAACCGCCGGGATGCCTTCGTCCGGGCGACCCGTACAGATGAACTCATACGGCCCCAGTTTGGCGATTTCATCCGCCAGATAAGCGGCAACCTGGTAAGAGGCGTTCTGTACTTTGGTATAGCCTTCACGACCGAGGCGCAGGAATTCATAGTACTGTGCAATTACCTGACCCGCCGGGCGGGAGAAGTTGATGGCAAAAGTACCAATTTGACCACCCAGGTAGTCAACGTTGAACACCAGTTCCTGCGGCAGCGCTTCTTCGTCACGCCAGATAACCCAGCCGCAGCCCAGCGGAGCCAGACCGAATTTATGGCCTGAAGCACTGATCGATTTCACACGCGGCAGGCGGAAGTCCCAGACGATATCCGGGGCGACGAACGGTGCCAGGAAGCCACCGCTGGCAGCGTCGATGTGCATGTCGATGTCGATACCGGTGTCGGCCTGGAATTTATCCAGCGCATCGTGCAGCGGTTGTGGGAACTCATAGTTACCGGTGTAGGTCACGCCGAAAGTCGGCACCACGCCGATGGTGTTTTCGTCACAGGCTTCAATCATGCGTTTCGGGTCCATAAACAACTGACCGGGGCGCATAGGGATCTCACGCAGCTCCACATCCCAGTAGCGGGCGAATTTATGCCAGCAGATTTGTACCGGACCGCACACCAGGTTTGGTTTATCCGTTGGTTTGCCTGCAGCTTCCATACGCTTGCGCCAACGCCATTTCATCGCCATCCCGCCGAGCATACAGGCCTCGGAAGAACCAATGGTGTTGGTGCCAACGGCCTGACCATTTTTCGGCGCAGGCGCATGCCACAGATCGGCAACCATATTTACGCAACGCAGGTCGATGGCTGCGGATTGCGGATATTCTTCTTTGTCGATCCAGTTTTT
>NZ_JAENDM010000203.1:0-1085 GCF_019375075.1 Escherichia sp. XD33 | reverse complement strand
ATAATTATATTTAAAAGATTCTGGAAATGATAATTTAATAATGTACACTTTTGATTGTTTAAACATGTACAATTTTTAAAAACCTATAGATAATTTTATTGAGGTGAACAACAATGAAATTATCTTTAGACATAAATACTGATTTTGAAGTTACTACTCTTACAGATTTACCAAAATTAAAAATTGTTATGGAGAACTTAAACATGAAAATAAACAAAAGTGAAATAGCGAGACACATGGATGTTGATAGAAGAACAGTTGATAAATATTTAAATGGCTTTGAGCCAACCAAAAAGAGAAATCGTCAGTCTATTATTGACAAGTATTACCCTATCATAGAAAAATTACTTTCAGACACTAGTGAACAAAAGTTCTACTATAAGCGTATTCTTTGGCAATATTTGAAGGATAAACATGGGTTAACGTGTGCGTATTCTACATTTAGAGCTTATATCCTTAAACATGATGAGTTTAATCGTTATTTTATGAAAGGTTATCAACGGATGTCGCCTAAAGGCACAACGAGATTCGAAACAAAAGCCGGTCATCAAGCACAGTTTGACTGGAAAGAAGGCATTAACTTTAAAACGAAGGATAATCAAATCGTTTCACTAAATATAGGCGTACTACTACTTCCTTATTCCCGTTTTGTAATCATGCAAGTGACAATGAATAAATCAAGTGATGTCTTATTTAATTTATTGACACAAGCGTTTGAGCTAATGGGAGGTGTGCCTAATGAACTTGTAACGGATAACATGAAAACGGTCATGGATCAACCCAGAACAGAACGTACAAATGGTCAAATAAATCGTAGATTTAAACAATTCGCTGATGATTTTAATTTTAAAGTAAAACCTTGTATTGCCGGCCGTCCTAGAACAAAGGGTAAAGTAGAATCGATAATGAAAATATTAGATGAAATTCATGCTTATCAAGGCGAATTATATTTGGAAGAGATTCCTAAGTTTATTTCTAATCTTAATGAGCGACTGAACTACTCAGTTCATACGAGTACAGGTAAAATACCTATTATTGCTTTAGAAAAAGAAAAAAGTTTCTTACAACCACTACCGAATGTGAAT
>NZ_JAENDM010000202.1:0-1085 GCF_019375075.1 Escherichia sp. XD33 | reverse complement strand
AATGCCATGAATGGCCAGGGTCGTTCGGAGATGATTTGGTGGTAATCAATGCCTTTGGCCTGAGCCTGGAGAATGGATTTGTGTTTCTGAGTGATAAGGTCGAGGTAATTATGTTTTGGTTTTGAAGGTGAGGCGGCTGGAGTTTCAGCGCCCTGGTCGCGCAGGTAGAGATTTCCCGAGCCGAGGTATTCACCGTTTGCGGAATAGATCAAGACCTTTTTGAGATCGCCGTATGGGTCGTAACGGACTTCTACTTTATCGCCTCTGAGTTTGGGGTCAACACGGTAAAAGCGGTTATCAATGCGGACATCGGCAAAGGTTCTGTCAACGGTTCTGGGGATGCGTTTCATGAAGAAGGCAAGAGCGGCGTCCATATCGACGTGTCGGATGACGGTAAGCCCCTCGTCGTAGCGTTGTTTTGGAGATTGATTGGTTTCGGAGTGGATTCTTGCGTGATAGACAACGGCAAGGTAAGCGGAGAAGGCCTGGTTAATGGCATCAAGGGTGATAATGTCGCCGGAGCGGACTTCCGACTCGAACTGTGTCTGGCTGGTGCCGAAGAAACGTTCGACCAGTCCGCCGGGAGCAGGGTCGCGTGGTGGTCTGTGGATGAGTTTAATGCCGAGGTTGTAACAGGCAGAGCGCAGGGCGTCAGAGTGGTAGACCTTGGCATTGTCGAGGTAGAGTTCTTTGGGCGAGCCGTGGATAGTCCAGGCCCTGATGAGAGAATCGATAAGGATATCGAGGGTTTGTTTGAGATAATACCGTCCTTCGACCACATAACGGCTGTAGCAGTCGATAAAGAGACAGAGGTTTGTGGGAAGCGCCTCGCCGTCAACGAGCACGAAAGGGCCTTCCTGGAAGTCGCCAATCCAGAGGTCGTGGGTATGCTCACGGCTAAGAGCGTATACGCACCTTTTGCTGTGAGACGCCGAGTTTGAGCCGGGTCGCCCCTGCGAGTCTGAGATGGCGGTAGAGGGTGGATTTGGGGATCGTTTTCCCATAGTATTTCTCAAGAAAGCGGTTGAGGCAATCGTCGCTGCGGCGTGGTTGTTCTTTTTTGAGTTCAACGGCTTTGTCGATAA